>CASFRQ010000022.1 GCA_949296785.1 uncultured Alphaproteobacteria bacterium | reverse complement strand
TTCAATATCTCCGAAGATAAGGGAGCAGTGTTGCGCGCATAAAAAAACACGGCTGGAGATTTGAAAAAGCAATATCCGTTTCTCAAAAAATACTGTTTAAGAAGGGAAAGAGTTTGACCGGATGGGTATTTTGCCTGTCCCATAGGAGAGAGGTAAATAAGGTTGCGATACCGCGATACAATGATGTGAAATAACAAAGACGCGGAGATTTAGGACAAGCTTGGTTTACTCTAAAATGATACCGCCGGCGTTAACCGGCGGTGGTTCGTCATAGAACGGAAAACAGGTGTGTCCTATCGTAATTTGAAAAAACAAACAACTGCCGGCAAAACGGTTGGTCGGAGATGAAGGCCGTCTTGAAGCCGACGGCGCTTATCAACGCCGATGGTCGTCCTTGCCGGAGGCAGAAAGTTTTTTACGGTTGACCCGGCTGATAAATATTAAGATTTCCTTCGTCTTTTTGCCGCTCGGGCTCAAATACGGGAACTGTCGTGCTCTCTCAGGCTGAACCGTTGGATTAAAACTCGCTGTTCACGCCTTCTCTGCCGGAACTGTCATACCCTATCGGATTGAGGTTGGATAGTCTGCGGCAATGGGGAGAGGAAGACCGCTTTGGCTTTTAACATCGGCGGTGATACTTTGAAAAAGTCGCCGGCGTGATATTGGACGCGGCTTCCGTTTGTTTCGGATTGCGGTTTAACTCCGCGCCACTGAAGGGGTATTTTTTTAGTCTGAAAAATGTAAAGAAAGACAAAACTTCCGCTTATCTGCCGTCAAGCATGGTTTGCTCGTAAAACGGCGTCCCTCCGGAACAATAGGAAAACCGGAAAGTTTGGTAGGACGAGGGGGAAAACAAATGAATGGCGAAATTGCTGGTTTTTTCAGGTGAGCATTTTCGTTTTTAACAATTTGATTATCAAGGTGAAATCTTTAAGGCGTTAAAATATTTTCACCTATCGTTCTTTGCGTTCAGGGGCTGTTTCGGGGAAAAGTATTTTGAAAACTTTTTAAAAGGCTTGAAAAAAAGGCCGAATTCGGATTAAAAGTAATAAAAAGAATTAAAAATTTAAGGAGGGCCTATGTCTTGCGATTGTCATCTTTACCAAGTACCGGAAGGGTACTATACCCAATCTTTGGAACAATCGGATCCCTTGGTGGCCGGCATTATCGGAAAAGAGCTTGCCCGGCAGCAGGAATATATTGAGCTGATTGCGTCGGAAAACATCGTGTCTCAGGCGGTTTTGCAGGCGCAGGGGTCCGTTTTGACCAACAAATACGCCGAAGGATATCCCGGCAAAAGGTATTATCACGGGTGCGAGTTCGTGGACGAGGCGGAAAATTTGGCGATAGAGAGAGCTTGCGCTTTGTTCGGCTGCCGATTCGCCAATGTGCAGCCCCATTCGGGGTCTCAAGCCAATCAGGCTGTTTACCTGGCTTTGTTGCAGCCCGGGGATACTTTTATGGGAATGAGCTTAAGCGCCGGCGGCCATTTGACACACGGGGCGAAGGTGTCTTTGTCCGGGAAGTATTTTAACTGCGTTTCTTACGGCGTGGACGAAAAGACGATGCAAATAGATTACGATGCCGTGGAACGCTTGGCCTTAGAACATAAGCCGAAGCTGATTATCGCGGGCGGGTCCGCCTATCCGCGCGTCATTGATTTTGAACGGTTTTCGCAAATTGCCAAAAAAGTCGGCGCCTTTTTAATGGTGGATATGGCGCATTTCGCCGGTTTGGTGGTGGGCGGAGCATATCCTTCGCCGTTTCCTTTTGCCGATATCGTGACGACAACGACGCACAAGACTTTGCGCGGGCCGCGCGGCGGTATGATTTTAACCAATAACGAAGAGTTGGCAAAGAAAATAAATTCCGCCGTTTTCCCGGGAGTTCAGGGCGGCCCTTTGATGCATGTCATTGCCGCCAAAGCGGTGGCGTTCGGCGAGGCTTTAAAGCCGGAGTTTAAGCTTTATGCGCGCCAGGTGGTGGAAAACGCAAAGGCGTTGGCCGCTTCTTTGCGGGAAAGGGGGATTGATTTGGTAACGGGCGGAACGGACAGTAATCTGATGTTGGTGGATTTGCGTTCAACGGGGCTGACGGGAAAACAGGTTTCTGACAGTCTGCATCGCGCCCATATTACCTGCAATAAGAACGCCATTCCTTTTGATCCTTTAAAACCTGCGATAACTTCCGGCGTTCGGCTGGGAACGCCGGCAATGACGACCAGAGGATTCGGACTGTGTGAGTTTGAGGCCATCGGGCAGATGATTTATGATATTATTGACGGATTACGGGCGGATGCGGAAAACATCGCTTCCGTTGAGGAAGTTGTCCGGGAAAAGGCCGTTGCCTTGTGCCGCCGTTTTCCGATTTATCCGTAAATTGCTTTTCCATCTAAAGGATGAAAGAACACAAGTTAAAAGCGGAGGGATAAAAAGTGTCGGGTAGTCCGTACGCGCCTATAGGGTCGGAAATGGACGATACGATGTTGATTTTTGTCGGCAATGTTTCGCTGATTTAATGGTTCTTTGTAAGTTTTTATTCTAAAGGGATGTTGGCGGAGAAATGGGGCAAGGCTTGTCGTTGGTGAGTTACCTTGCTTTCTCAAACGAATAAGAACGGGTGAAAGAAAACAGACCGCAAAAATTTCTGTTCTTTTATTTATTTGACGTACAGAATTGCAGGTGGATAAAAGTTGCAAAAAGGATGAAAGAGGTAACAAAGTATATGCGATGAAAGCGGCGAATAAAAAAACTTTTCTTTCCTGCTTAAAAAAAGTAAAAATAAAAAAAGGAGAAAGAGTAAATGAAATGTCCTTTTTGCGGATTTGACGAAACGCAGGTGAAAGATTCCCGAAACAGCGAGGATGGTACGGCCATCCGTCGGCGACGCTTGTGCCCCGAGTGTGGATCACGCTTCACGACTTTGGAACGGGTACAGTTGCGTGAAATAACGGTTTTAAAAAGGAATGGCAGCCGGGAAACTTTTGACAGGGACAAGCTGGCGCGTTCCATTGCTTTGGCTTTGCGTAAGCGGCCAGTAGAACAGGACAGGATTGAAAAAATCGTCACCGGTATTCAAAGGCAACTGGAAATTTCCGGAGAAACGGACATCCCTTCATCCGATATCGGGGATAAAGTGATGGAAATTCTCTTGACTTTGGATAAAGTTGCTTATATTCGTTATGCGTCGGTTTATCAAAATTTCGAGCAGACAAAGGATTTTAAAACTTTTTTGGACCGCATTGTTGAATGGACAAAGTCCCAGGGGGATGAAAACCCGGAGCCGGAACTGAACTTTGACCGCGGTTCAAGCCGAGATCTAGCGGAAGAGGCTCTTTTCCCGCATACGGGAGGAAACTCTGCAAGTTCCGCCAAGGGGGCGGACGATATGGTTCAAAGGGAAGAAAGAAAAACGGAAGGCCTTAAAAAATGACATTTAAAACTCAAAAATTTACGAACGCTCGCCTGAATGCCGTTCAGTGTCTGTATATGCGGGAATTTACGAATGAACCGGCAGATACGCTTATTCCGACTTTTCTGACGCAGAAAATAGGCGGAGAGCTGTTAAAAGAAGATGAAAGCGGACGGGAATCTTTTATTCCGATGACGGAAAAAGATGATGCTCTTTTTGCAAAAATTGTTCAGACCGCCTGTGAAAAGAAAGAGGATTTGGATAACGCCATAAAATCTTCTTTAAGCGAGGAATGGAACAAGGACAGGCTGGAAACCCTGCTTCAATGTATTTTACGCGCCGGTATGGCGGAATTTTACGCTAATCCGGATTTGGACGCTCCCGTGATTATCAACGAATACACGGATATTACGCGCAGCTTTTACGACGGGGCGGAGGTCAACATGGTCAACGCCGTTTTGGACCGTTTTGCCAAAGTACTTCGTGGGTGAGGTTAAGCGGATAATCAGAATTTACGGGTTTTAAAGCTGCTATCGGTAATCTTTTTACCGGTTTACCGATGTCGGATAGGTTTGGTATTCTTTTTGCGTGAAAAGTTATCGGTTATTTCGCAGGCAAACCCCGGAATATTTTTTAAATATAATTAAAGTGCAGATATGAGAAGACTGCTTTAATAAGGCGGTAAAATAAAGGTTCTTCTTCTCGGTTTTTTGTTGATTTTCCCGTATTGCCTATGTTTTTCCGATGTTTCGGCATCGTTTTGGTTATCTCGTTTCTTTTATTTTTCTGTCTGACCGGTCTGAAACGATATCGGATAAGCCGATTCAGTCCCCGACAGATATTTGCTCCCCCTTTTTGAAAAAGGCCGTTTTTACGGCGTTTTTTCTTTGTTTTTTGATAAAAAAGACCGATTAAAACGGAGGATGGGAAATTTTGGGAGTCCTTTGCCGATTCAAAGGAGTTTTTTGCTTGAAATTTCATTTGAAATGAGCCACACTTAAAAAAAATAAAAATAAGGGTGGTATTATGAAATATTCAAGTAAATTATTAGCCGGGACGGCTCTTGTCCTTTTGTCTGCTTGTTCCATGATGGAACCTTGGCAGGGGGATTCTCCAAAAGGTTTGAGGGCGGATGAAAAACTGTTGACGCCGATTGCCGAAGAGCAGACGGTTGTTCGTCAAGAGGGAAAAATTTCATTTGTTCAGAAAAAAGAGGCTGAAGAGTCTGAAAATACTGTGAGCGAGGCTTTTGCCTCCGGCGAAATGCCGGGTTCGGAAAACAGTGCCGGGGATGAGGAGCAAAAAGTGGTGACCGTGACGCAGAGAGTTTCTCAGACGGTGACTTTGACAACGGATCAGGTGTCTACGAGGGATGAAAACAATTACGGGGATGCCGACGGTTATGTTGTGGAAACAAAAACTTTTTACCCGCCGGAAGGGATGAGCGTTTCTTTTGCTGCCGCCGGACAGGGGTCGGACGGTGCCGAGGAAACGGCGTCTGTTGAAGAAACGGTATCGGAGGAAGCGTCCGTTTCCGATGATGAAATGCCGCGGTCGGATGAAACTGTCTGGATGGAAAATTCTGAGCAGGAGACTGTCTGGGAAAATGACAATGCTCTTTTGATGGCGCAGGTCAGTTATCCTTTATATGTTTCTGATTTAACGGAAAAAGACCGGAATATGATGAAGGATGTCGTTCGTGTTTTTGAAACCGGCGCTCAAAAGGTTGTCATTGTAGGGTATGCTTCCTATAAAGACGGTGATTCCGTCGCAACGCAGAAAATGAATATCTCTTTGGCGGTTGAACGCGCCAGAAAAGCGGCGAGCGAGTTAATAGCTTTGGGAATCCGCGAAGAGAATATTGAAATCCATTCCGCTGTTGTCAAACCTTCGGGATTTGGCAAAGGGCGTCGGACGGAAGTTTATCTGGAATTTTAGCCGATGTCCGTTTTAGGGGTAACGAAATCCTTTGGCTCCTGCGAATGGGTGGGGGTTGGTGTGTCGGAAAGGGAAATTTCCCTTTTGTGCCAAAAGTATCGGATGAGTGATTTTTTAGCCAGGCTGCTTCTTGCCAGAGGCGTGGGCGAAAAAGAAGTTCCTTCCTTTTTGGCACCGACATTAAGAGAGAACCTGCCCGACCCTTGTTTCTTGAAAGATATGGAAAAAGGGGCGGCGAGGGTAGCTCAAGCTGTTTTAAAAAAAGAAAGCGTCGGTATTATAGGTGATTACGATGTGGATGGGGCGACCTCCACTTCGGTGGTGAAATTGTTCTTGGAACAAGTCGGTTGCTCTGTTAAGACTTTTATTCCGGAAAGAGAGGATGGTTACGGTCCGAACGAAAGGGAGATGAAACGTTTTTTTGAAGACGGCATCCGGCTTGTTTTGACGGTTGATTGCGGCATGACGGCGTTTGAACCTATTCAGGCGGCGTATGATATGGGGATGGAGGTTGTCGTCATAGATCATCATGAACCGGAATTGTCTTTGCCGAAAGCTTACGCCGTTATTAATCCCAAAAGACTGGACGAGCCGGTTGATAATCCTTGCCGTCATATGGCGGCGGTTGGTGTCTGTTTTTTGTTCGTCGTTGAGTTAAACAGGCTTTTGCGTCAAGGGGGCTTTTATGAAGAAGCCGGCAGAAAAGAACCGGATTTAAAACAATGGTTGGATTTGGTGGCCTTGGGAACCGTGTGCGATGTGGTGAAGTTGACCGGAGTGAACAGGCTTTATGTTAAGGCCGGTTTGAAACAAATCCGGCAGGGACAGAATATAGGTATTCGTAAGCTGTTGGAATTTGCTCATTTACAGGAAGAGCTTTCAACTTATCATCTGGGATACATTCTGGGTCCTCTTTTGAATGCCGGCGGTAGAGTCGGAGAAGCCAGCGCGGCGATGCGTCTTTTGTCTTCCCGTTCGGAACAGGAGGCTGAAATTCTGACGCAGCAGCTGGCTGACCATAATGCCGAGCGCAAAAAGATAGAGGCGGATGTTTTGGCGGAGGCTTTAAAACAAGTGGAAGAAACTTTAACGCCGCAGTCCCGTTTTCTTTTCGCTGCCGGTGAAAATTGGCATCAAGGGGTTATCGGCATCATTGCCGGCCGATTGAAGGAAAGGTATCATCTGCCGGTTTTTGTTTTGAGCATTGAAAGAGATGAGGTGAAAGGGTCGTCTCGTTCCATTCCGGGCGTGGATTTGGGGGAGACGGTAATGGCGGCGCTGGACAGAAAAGTGTTGACGCGCGGTGGCGGACATCCGATGGCGGCGGGTTTTTCTTTGACGAAGGAACAAATAGAGCCTTTTAAAGCTTTTTTGGAACAGTACCTTTCCCGTTTCAGTCTGGATGAGAAAGCCAGAGAACTGAAAATAGACGCCGTTTTGGATGTCAGAGGGGCGACTTTAAATCTGGTAGACGAATTGTCTTGCCTGGAGCCGTTTGGGGAAGGGAATCCGGAGCCGAGATTCGCATTGAAAGATGTTTGGGTTTCTCAGGTTGTCCCTTTGAAGAACGGGCATTTAAAGTGTACTCTTTGCGGTAAGGGCGGCGGGTATTTGAATGCTATTGCGTTCAGAAGCGAAGGGACGCCTTTGGGAAAGGCTTTGGCCGCTTGTAAAAGCGACCATCTGATTCATGTTGCCGGTGTTTTAAAAGAAAATGTTTGGCAAGGTTGTCGCAGCGCGCAGTTTATTATTCAAGATGCCGCGGAAGCCGTGACGGGAGACAGTTTTTAGCTGTTGATTCTCGCATCTTGGCCGATATGGCAGTTATAGGATTCCGATACGAGTATCCGAAACGGGTGTTTTCGCAGGGTTGATATAGGTATTTATTTTCGGCGTTGTTTCTGCGGTTTGGGAGCGCCTGTCATTATTATTAGGCGGCGCAAAGCAAAGTTCGGAGAGGCTGTTTCCCTATGTTTTAAAAAGGCGACTGTTTGGTCTTTCTTTTTCTCTTTGGCAGTATTTTTTGAAAGAGAAAATAATGAGCGCTTTTTTGTGAAGAAAAATGCGTTCTTTTTTTAGAATTCTTAAAAAATGGCGTTTCTCTTTGTTTTTTTTGAAAAAAGAAAAAAAAGTAAAAAAAAGACTTGCCAAATATAAAAGTTTTCTATATAAGAAAGCCTACAGCCTTTATGACCCCATCGTCTAGAGGCCCAGGACATCGCCCTTTCACGGCGGTAACGGGGGTTCGACTCCCCCTGGGGTCGCCAAACAAACCGCCTTCGGGCGGTTTTTTATTGGCATAAAGTGTTGTTATGATTCGTTATAAGTATTTTTATCGCGTTATTTTAATTTTCGGTTTTGGCCTTGTTCAGGTTGGATTGTATCGTTTCTGATTGAAAAAACGGTTTTGAAACGGGAAGAAGACGGTTTGTCGGCAAGGTTTATATTTGCTTTTATTAATTTTATCAATATCTGAGACGATATTTATATATGATGTTTCTGCGGATGACTGAAGACCGGCTATGCTTTGTTTTGTATGGAATGCTTGGCACTTCCGTGGCTTTTATCAGGAAGGAGAGCATCTCAAATATGAATTTCGTAAAAAGGATTTCCGGTTCTTTTCAGGCTCTTTTTCAGAAAAGGTGATTTTTAACCGTCTTTTAAAAAATGAAGTTATTGAAAAAAGTCGTCTTTAAATACGGTCATACGGTCGGAATGTTTTTATATTCGGTTAGTCGTTATAAAAAAGATTTGTTTTATAGAATAAAGAGCCGAGTCGGTTGTCCTTAATTTCATGAAAAGCTCTTTAGTTAAAAAGCTGAGGAAGATTTCCTCCGTTTTTTTATGATTTGAAGATAACACGGCGAACGAGGGCGGGTAAATTTAGGCCATACTAAATCTTCGCAATATATAGGGATGAAGGAAGAAGTAAGGGATAGTAAACAAAGCCAGCGATGTCTTATTGCTCTTATCAAAATACCGTCAGAAGATATTGCGTGGGATATGGATTTTATAAGAGACGGTTGAAAGAAATTCAAGGACACGAGCCATAAAGATGCTTCGTTGATAAAAATCATGACGGAGGCCTATATATTTACAGGTTTCAATATCTCCGAAGATAAGGGAGCAGTGTTGCGCGCATAAAAAAACACGGCTGGAGATTTGAAAAAGCAATATCCGTTTCTCAAAAAATACTGTTTAAGAAGGGAAAGAGTTTGACCGGATGGGTATTTTGCCTGTCCC
>CASFRQ010000021.1 GCA_949296785.1 uncultured Alphaproteobacteria bacterium | reverse complement strand
TTTATTAAATTTTTTAATTTTTTTTGAACAATCCGAAATGAAATACGTTTTATATAAGCAGTGAGGTAAAAAATATTTTTATAAAAGGATATAATTTTTTGTTGACAAACGGAAAAATATTATTAAGATTCTGAATTATTAAGTTTTTTAATGATTTGCTTTGTTTGAAAATAAAGGTCTTTGAGGCAAGAAGAAAAAATGGAAACAAGAAAAATTCTTGAGGAGTTTTTAAGAACCATCGGTAACAGTCGACGGTTGGGAAAAGTTTTGCTCTCTTCCAGCAAAGAAACTTCCGGTCGGCCGCAAAAAATATGCCTGTTAGTTGATTTGAAGGAAATCGGTCGTTCAAAGTTGAAGGATATTGCTTTGAAGACAGGGTATTCTCCACAGAATTTATGCATGTTATACAACGGCTTGGAAAAAGAGGGGTTGATTGCCCGTCAGGTAGATGATTTTGATCGGCGGAACACCTATTATTTTTTAACAAGCGAAGGGGAAAGAGCTGTGGAAGAAAGCGAGAAAATTGTTTTAAGATTGGTGGTGAAAATGTTTTCATCCCTTTCGGATGATGATTTGGTTAGCTTGAAAAACAGCTTAGAGACACTAAATAATATTATGGAAAAAATTGTATAATAGAACGGGAAAAAAGAGATGAGTTTGGCTAAAAGAAGCAAAAAGGTTTTGTTTTACGGACTGTTAATCCTTATCGGCGTCGGTCTTTATTACAAGTATTTTTATACAGAAGACAAAGTCATGTATATCACAGAGGATGTCAAAAAGCGTGATATCCAAAAGGTTGTGGATGCAACCGGCGAAGTGCGAGCGATTGAACTGGTAACGGTCGGTGCTCAGGCTTCCGGTAAAATTGAAAAACTATATGTCAAAGTCGGACAGGAGGTTAAAAAGGGCGATATGATTGCTCAGATTGACTCCACAACGCAGCAAAACGATGTGGACAGTGCCAAAGCTCGTTTGAACAGTTATAAGGCCCAGTTGTCCGCGGCAAATGTTTCTCTTAAAATTGCCGAAAAACAATATAACCGTATGAAGACTTTACAACAAAAAAGCGCGGCTTCTTCGGAAGAGCTTGAAGACGCTCAGGATACTTACGAGGCGGCCAAGTCAAAGGTGACAGAGATAGAATCTTCTTTGAAGGAGGCGGAAATCTCTCTCAGTACGGCCGAGACAAATTTAGGCTATACGAAGATTACGGCACCTTTGGACGGAATGGTTGTTTCTGTGCCAGTCAAAGAGGGGCAGACCGTTAACGCTGCAATGAGCACGCCGACGATTGTCCAGATTGCGGACTTAAGCCAAATGGAGATTCTTATTGAAATTTCCGAAGGCGATATCGGCAGTGTTCAACCGGGACAAAAAGTGACTTATACGACTTTGTCCGAATTGAACAAGGTTTACGAGACAACTTTGAATTCAATTGATCCGGGTCTGACTCTTTTGACAAACGGCGAATACACGGAAGTTGTCGGTTCCAGCGAGGCAATTTATTATTACGGTCGCTTGGTTGTTCCGAATAAGGAAGGAAAATTGAGAATCGGAATGACAACGCAAAACATTATTTATGTAGCTTCCGCCGAAAATGTTTTCGCTGTTCCTCTTTTGGCTGTGAAAGACGGAGAAAGCGGCAAGTATATTGAAATTCTTGAAGGTGAGGAAAAAATTCGTCGTGTCCCGGTGACAACGGGTGTTTCTGACGGTCTACGCGTTGAGATTAGCGGAGATGTTTCGGAAGGAGATAAAGTGGTTTTGGCGCAGATGTCTTCTTCGGAAGTTTCTGCTAAAGTGGAAAGCGTTCGCAGACGGTAATTTCTGAATGTTCAATGGCGATAAAAAAATGACAAATATTATTGAACTGAAAAAAATCAATAAATTCTACGGACAGGGCGAAAACCGCCTCCATGTTCTGAAAGATATTGATTTTACAATAGAAAAAGGAGATTTTGTCGCGATTATCGGGCAATCCGGATCCGGAAAATCTACTTTAATGAATATCATTGGTTGTTTGGATGTGCCGACGACAGGATCTTATAAAATCAACGGTGTTGAAGTTGGTAAAATGGAAAAAGACCAGCAGGCGGACTTAAGATGCAAGACTTTCGGGTTTATTTTCCAAAGGTATAATCTTCTGACAAATCTGAAAGCTGACGAGAATGCGGCTTTGCCGGCTGTTTATCTTGGTATGAATGCTAAGGACAGAGAAGAAAGGGCTGTCCAGCTTTTGGAAGATTTGGACCTTGGAAATAGACTTGAAAACAAGCCGAACGAGTTATCCGGCGGACAACAGCAAAGGGTCAGTATTGCCAGAGCTCTGATGAACGGCGGAGAGATTATTTTGGCGGACGAGCCGACCGGCGCTTTGGATTCCAAAAGCGGCGAAATGGTGATGTCCATTATTAAAAGATTGCACCGGCAGGGGCATACGATTATTCTTGTTACCCATGACAGGAGCATTGCCGCGCAGGCCAGCCGGATGATTGAAATCAAAGACGGGGAAATTATTTCGGATACGCGACGTTCTTCGGATTTTTATCAATTAGCGGATAAGGCAAAGAATATAAGAAGGAGTCGTTTTGATGCTTTTCGTTATCGTTTTATGGAATCCTTTAATATGTCCGTCCATGCGATTTTATCCAATAAAATGCGTTCTTTGCTGACAATGCTGGGTATTATTATCGGTATTGCTTCCGTGGTGTCCGTTGTGGCGTTGGGAAACGCTTCCCAAACCAAAATCATGGAACGTATCAGTTCCATGGGGACGAACACGATTAACATTTTGCCCGGCGAAGGGTTCGGTGATCTGCGTTCCGGCAAGGTTAAGACTCTAAAAGTTCGGGATTCCGATTTTTTGGGAAGACAGGGATTTATTGACAGTTCCACACCGAATGTTTCCGCCAGCGGGACGCTCCTTTATCAGAACTATTCCCTGACGGCCAGTTTGACTGGGGTTGGCGCTCAGTATTTTGATGTCCGGGGTTATAAAATAGCTCAAGGTCGGATATTTACGCAAAAAGAAGTGGATGAGTTTGCTTCCGTTGTCGTGATAGATGACAACACGCGGAAAGAGATTTTTGAAAACGATCCGAACCCGGTCGGGAAGATTATCATTTTTGATAAGAAACCTTTAAAAGTTATTGGTGTGACAGAAAAGGATTCTAATCCCGGGCCGATGTCTGAAAGCATGCATTTGTGGACGCCTTATACAACGGCAATGTATAAGGTAACGGGTAGCAAGGATATCAACTCCATCACGGTAAAGGTTTCGGATAGTGTTAATTCTCAAGTGGCGGAGGAAAGTATCGGTGTTCTTTTGACCAGCCTGCACGGTAAAAAGGACTTTTTTATGATTAACACGGACAGCATTAAGCAAACAATTGAGAGCACGACGAACACAATGCGCCTTTTGATTGCCAGCATTGCGGTTATCTCTTTGATTGTTGGAGGCATCGGCGTGATGAATATTATGCTGGTTTCCGTGACGGAAAGGACAAAGGAAATCGGTATCCGGATGGCTATCGGTGCCAAACAGCTGGATATTTTACAGCAGTTTTTGATTGAGGCGATTCTTATTTGCATCGCCGGCGGCCTGATGGGTGTGGCTTTGTCTTTGCTCGTCGGATGGGGATTTAATACATTTTCAACCGATTTCGGCATGGATTTTTCAACGACATCTATCGTGCTGGCTCTTTTGTGCTCTACTTCCATCGGCGTTATTTTTGGCTATATGCCGGCGAAAAACGCCTCCAACCTGAACCCCATTGACGCATTGGCGAGTGAATAATATGAAAAACATGAGAAAAAACAAAATGAAAAGTTTTTTGGTTATTTTATCCCTTTTGTGGATTGGCAGTTGCGCTTCTACAAAATATGAGCCTGTCAGTTTGGACAAAGAACTGGGTTTGACTCAGGAAATCAAACAACAGTACATAGCTGATGCAAACTGGTGGGAAAAATACCGTAATCCTGAATTGAACACTTTGGTTCAAACGGCCTTGGTGAATAACCCGGACTATTTGAAAGCGGCGGTGAATATTCAAAAAGAACTGTATAACCTGAACTTAACGACATCAGATTTATTTCCTACTTTTTACGGATCCCTGGGGGCGTCTTCCCAAAGGCATGTCTACACGAGCGACAGTTTTGCCAACAACTTCTCGGGTGAGCTGGGACTGAACTACGAAGTGGATTTGTACGGAAAAATCAGGGATGCCAGGTCCGCACAGGAATTTGAGTATCAAGCAACGGTGATGGATAGGGAATCTGCTCGTCTGTCTCTTGTCAACAGTGTGGTTGATTTGTATTTTAACTTGGAATATTTAAGCAATTCCATTGATTTAACGAAGAAAAATATCCAAGCTTATGAGAACATCCATACAATTGTTCATGAAAAATATACCAGTGGCAAAGTGGACGAGCTGGATTTGACGCAAGCGAAGCAAAGTTTAATCGCCGAGGAAAATAAGCTTTTGACTTTGGAAACAAATTTCCGGGAAATGGAACAAAGTTTGCGTAATATTTTGAACATGTCTCCGAATGACCGGCTGGAATTACAGTACGGTAATATTCTGGAACAGAAAAATCTGGGTGTAAACATGGATGTCCCTGTGGCTGTTTTGGCTGAAAGGCCTGACCTTTTGGCAGAGCAGTATCGCTTGGAGAAGGCTTTTAAGAATATAAAAGCGGAGGAGAAAAGTTGGTATCCGAGCATTTCTTTGAAAGGCGCAATTGCGACTTCTTCTTCAAAAGCAAGGACAACCTTTGATTTTCCTTATATCTTGGGGAGTGTGTCTTTGGATTTGCCATTTTTGGACTGGAACAGAGTTAAGAATAATGTCAAAATTTCCGAAGCTGATTATCAGATTGCTCTGATAGACTTTAAAGATACCTTGACGCAGGCGTTGAACGAAGTGGCGTATTATTACTTTGCATATTCCAGGTCTTTGGAGACATATGAAAATACTTTAGAAAATGTTCAGAATACGGAAAAAATCACAGGATACTATGAAATCCGTTATTTGAACGGTAAGTCGGAATTTAAAGATTTACTGGAGGCCGTTAATAGCGAAAATTCAACGAAGAAAGAATTGATTCAACAGAAGTATCAGATTATTAAGTATGAAAACTATATCTATAAGGCGATGAACGGAAAATATTAGAATTTTCATCGTCTTTTAGGGCGGGGGGCGGCCGGAAGAAGGTTTTTCTTCCGGCTGTTTTTTTATTGTAAGCTGTTTGAAAAAGGGCAATGGAAGCTAGAAGCGACGGGCGCCGGTGCGGCGGATTTCGGATACGGCCGGGCGTTGAGCATGGGGATTAACGCGTTGCCGATGGTTCAAAAGGGATTAAGTTCTTCAAGCAAACTTTACAGATGGCCGGCGAAGGCGATTAACTGGTTATCTTCACCTGGCGCGGCGGAGGTGGAATTGGGTTCGTCCGTCGGGGCGAATGTTTTGCCGGCCGTGGTGAATCTGCAATATCCCGGGGAAGAGGCGAGCGGATGGGACAAAGCGCTTTATTACGGCGGGAACACAGGTTTAAGCTTGGCGGGGGGACTGACCGGCGGATTGATTGCTGCAGGGAAGAATATGGCCAAAGCAGGCTTGCAAGGAGCAAAGCAGGCGGTAAAAGAGGCGGATGTACCGTCACCCGAGATGATATACCGGCAGGGGTTGGAAAACACGACGGCACTGGACACGGTATTAAAAGCGCAGGACGGGATTGGTGGAATAAGCCCCTTGCTGAATCCGGCACAAAGTGATATATTAAATTATCAGACAATCACAGGAGGATTCAATGAAGCAGAACAGGTACGAAATTCTTTGGCAGGAGGGCAAAATGCCCATGCAGCGTTTGGCCAAGAAATTACAGGAAATCGGCCTTATTCCGGAGGAAATGGATTACAAATCCTCCGAAGCGGTGCAGATGGCAATCCAAATAGAGCAGTTAAGTCTTCAGCTGAAAAAACAATGGCAATCCACGCAGCCAGGATGGGAAGAGGAAAAGCCGTTGACTTTGGAAGCTCTTATAGAGGAGTGGGGAGATTAAAGGATGGGGTTGTCTGGAAACCTTCAGAAACCTTAAAGAACGAATACACAAAAGCGGGAATCCCAGCCCCCGAATTTATAGAATTACCGCCGACGCAGGAAGCTGCCCGGCGGTTTCACAATTCTATCAGCGAAGCAAAAAAGTCAATGGGAACAAAGGGGTTATCTGTGGATGTTTATCCCGTTGACGAATATCAGAATATGCGTCTGTTCTTAGCCAAAGACGGATTAAGCGGCGTGGCAGTAAAGCCGGACGGGACAATCGTGTCCGTTTTCAAAAATAAAACTGCACCGAAAGGAAGCGCAGATGCTTTAATGGAGGTGGCGATTTCCGCTGGCGGGAACAAACTGGATGCGTACGATATTTATTTACCGAAAATTTATGCCCGGCACGGGTTTAAGGTGACAGACCGTTTGACATGGGACGACCAGTTTAAGCCAGACGGTTGGAGCTATGATTTTTTCAAAGACTTCAACGGCGGACGGCCGGATGTGGTGAGGATGGAATATGACCCGATGTATTTTGGGGAATATGTCCGCCCGAGCGCCGTACAAATACCGGAAGTACCGGAGGCGACGGCAGGACAGGCAGCGCGGGTGGTATCAGAGGCGGCAGCGCCGACCCCGATTCAGACGGAAAATACTTCTTCCCTTTTACCGGGGGAAGAGTTGACGCCGTCCCGATTAACAACAAAGGAAAGGTTGGCTCAAAACCCGAACCTGACGGCGGCGCAAAGGCAGGCAGCCGAAGGATTGGGCGAATATGCGGTTTTACACAATGATGCTTTGATAAGACAAAGCGTTTTGGATATATCCGCCAACCCGTCCGCGGTTTTGGCCAGGTTGAGGGATAAAATCTCCTCCGGCCAAAGGTTTGATGCG
>CASFRQ010000020.1 GCA_949296785.1 uncultured Alphaproteobacteria bacterium | reverse complement strand
GTTTTTTTTCAACACCTTCATTCAGACTCAATACCTTTACGAAAACCCGTTGCAGGCATAAAAAAACATTATCATCCGCCGAGTGATGGCAATCGGAATCATTCTTGCCCTTGTATACCAATATAGCGGCGAAGTAGTCGCCGTCATTCTTCAGAAATCTCCTAATACCACCCGATACCGATACTTCTATCTTTGGAAAAAGAAAATTGTAAACTCCCTCTCCCGGCGCCGACCGGAATAAATACCGCTATCTTTTGGAGGATGAGACAGCAAAATACTTCTGCCTCCCGGCGCCAATATAGCTGTCTTTAAGAAGAGGGGATGATAAAAAAATTGCCGCCTAATGTCACTTGATGTTAAGGCTGTTATCTTTGAAAAAAGGAGATGGGAAAACACCTCCCTCTCTCGGCATCAGACGATACCAATACTACTATCTTTAAGAAAGAGAAAATTGTCCCCCCTCTCCCAGAGTCAGACGGTGCTAACCGGTATCCGAAAACAAAAAACAAGATAAACGACCGGCAGACATCCAAGACGAAGCAAACCTTCAATCCTGTTTTACCTGACAGTCGTTTTGAACCGTTTGCCAACAGATTCGGGAAAGAAGAAGGCATGACCTTCGGTTCCATCTCCTCCCCGTCGTAAGTCGGTTCAAAATCCACGGCGTTATCGTCCAATCCGGCCATCAAAGCGACCGCGGTCGGCGTCATCCTCGCCTCCGTATATCGCATCGCGGCGGCATGGTCGCCGTCTATGTTGCCGAAGTTGCCCTGCCCTTCCACCAAAGGATAGCGGACGGAAAAATCCTGCGCCAAACGCACCAAAGCATCATAAACGGAAGCATCCCCGTGCGGATGGTATTTACCGATGACATCGCCGACAACGCGAGCGCATTTTTTAAAGCCCGTTTGAAATATCTTTACGAAAATCTGTTGGAACGCGGGAAACCGACCGGAGGAAACTTCCCGACACTGGCGCGTTTACCCTTCCAAGGCGTCATATCCCTTTCCACACGGGTACCGTTTCCAAACGGGAAACTCAAACCGTCTTCCAAACGGAACACTTTAATGTCAGAAAGGCCGCCGCCTTGATACTTCTGCAAAATCACGCCCTGCCCTTTTGCCAGAACCGGAATTTCGCTTAAATCAAAGACCAGCATTTTTCTGTTTTGTCCGATAACGGCCACCGTGTCCCCGTCCGCCGGAATACACAGTTTCGCCGTGTCCCCCTCTTTTAAGGTCAAGATTTTTTTACCCGCCCGCGTTTGTGCGACGACATCCTCTTCCTTCACAAGGAAGCCCTTCCCTTTTTCGGAAGCCACCAACAGCATTTGCTCCGGATTATAAATAAACATCGCGATAATCTGATCGTCTTCCGGCACATCTATGGACAAGCGGACGGGTTCGCCGAATCCTCTGCCCGTCGGGATTTTATCCCCCGCCAAAGTATAAAACTGTCCGTTCGTTCCAAAAAGAATCAGCTTATCCGTCGTTTGAGCCTTTAACATAACCTGCAATTCGTCGCCTTCTTTAAACCGAATGCCTTCCGCCGACTCGTAGTGCCCCTTCAAAGCCCTTATCCACCCTTTTTCGGAAAGAATAACGGTAATCGGTTCTTTCTCAATAAACGCCTCCACCGGCATATCCACCGTTTCCAAACGGCGGTTGACGATTTCCGTCCGGCGTTTGCCCAATACCGTCTGAGCTCCGAAAATCTTCTTCAAATCCTTGATTTCGCCCTGAATGGTCTTCCACATTAAAGCGTCTTGAGACAGCATTTTTTCCAAAGCTGCTTTTTCTTTGCCCAAGGTTTCATATTCGCTTTTCAGCTCCATTTCCTCCAGCCGGCGCAAAGACCGCAGCTTCATATTCAAAATGGATTCCACCTGGACTTCGGACAGTTTAAATTCCTTCATCAAAACGGGTTTCGGCTCATCCTCGTTCCGGATAATTTCAATCACCCGGTCCAAATTCAGATACGCAATCAGATAACCCGCCAAAATTTCCATCCGGTGATTGATTTTTTCCAACCGGTATCTGCTACGCCGCTGTAAAATAATCAGACGATGGTCCAAAAAGGATTTCAAAACCTGTCGTAAACTCATCACACGCGGCGTTCCGTCGGCGTCCAAGACATTCATGTTCAGATTGAAATTCACTTGCAAATCCGTCTGTTGGAACAGGTTTTCCATCAACAGTTCCGCGTCCACGGTCCTATTCTTCGGTTCCAGAACGATTCGCACGGTATCCGCCGATTCGTCGCGAATATCCGCCAAAAGAGGCAGCTTTTTATCCACAATCAGCTTGGCGATTCGCGTAATCAAATCGGATTTTGGCACCTGGTAAGGAATTTCCGTCACGACCACCTGATACTGCCCGTGGGAAAGCTCCTCTTTTTCCCATCTGGCGCGCAGTTTCATCGCCCCTTTGCCGGCCTCGTAAATTTTTACCAGGTTTTCATGGGGTTCAATCAACACACCACCGGTCGGAAAGTCCGGCCCTTTGACAAAATTCATCAGGTCCTGCGTCTGCGCCTGAGGATTATCAATTAAATAAGCCAACGCATCGCATAATTCATCCATATTATGCGGCGGAATGTTCGTCGCCATTCCCACGGCAATCCCGGAAGAACCGTTTGCCAACAGATTCGGGAAAGAAGAAGGCATGACCTTCGGTTCCATCTCCTCCCCGTCGTAAGTCGGCTCAAAATCCACGGCGTTATCGTCCAACCCGGCCATCAAAGCGACCGCGGTCGGCGTCATTCTCGCCTCCGTATATCGCATCGCGGCGGCGTGGTCGCCGTCAATGTTGCCGAAGTTGCCCTGTCCTTCCACCAACGGATAGCGGACGGAAAAATCCTGAGCCAAACGCACCAAGGCATCGTAAACGGACGCATCCCCGTGTGGATGATATTTACCGATGACATCGCCGACAACGCGAGCGCATTTTTTAAAGCCCGTCGTCGGGTCCAGCTTCAACTGCCGCATGGCAAATAATAACCTGCGGTGCACCGGTTTCAACCCGTCCCGCACATCCGGCAGGGAACGGGAAACAATCGTTGAAAGGGCATAGGCCAGATACCGTTCGCTTAAAGCCTTCCCCAAATGTTCTTCTTGGATTTTTGTCGCCATAATTTTTTCTTACTTCTTTTCTTTAACTTTTTTCGCCGAAAATTTCAATTTTCTTTCAATATAAAGGATTCCGCCGAAAATTTCAAAATTAAAATAAAAAAAACGCTTTTTCCCCTTGCATAGCGGAAAAACCGCCCCTACATTTAAAACGGTATAAAACAAAACATGAGGGGAGAATAAACATGTTTGAATTGATGCAAAAACTGGTCGCGTTTAAATACGCGTGCAAACTGAACCACTGGGAAACGAAATCTTACGCCGAACATCTTTTGTTTGACAGATTGCAGGAGGGAATTGACGACCTGGTGGACGACATCGCCGAAAAATACTTTATGGCCATGGGGCAAAATTCGGCGGAAAACCTGCGGAATATCCTGCAGCCGTCCATGATTAACATGGATTTGAAAGCTTTTATCAAAGACATTATCCAAACAACGGAAAAAATCTGCAAAGAGGAAAAATCCGAATCCGTCATCGCAATGATCAGCGGCATCGGGGAAACTTTCCTGGGCAAGCTGGCTTTGGTGGATTTGAAATAATCCCGTAAAATTTCATTGTTCAGCGCCGGTAAAAAATGCCGGCGCTTTTTGTTTTCCACTTCTTCCGATATTTTAATAAAATAAGACGGGACCAACATTTCTTCGCCGCACCGCCGCGATGCGGACGGCTGAAAAAAGCGGCGGAAAGAAAAAACAGAGCGTCCGATAAAAAGGCCGCACGCTCTTTAAAATTTCTAGAAAACAAAAAATAAAGGCTTGTTTTTGCCAGAAAAAACTTTTCCGGATAAAACATAAAGGAGTCTTGAGACAGCATTTTTCCAACGCCGCCTTTTCTTTCCCCAAGGTTTTCTATTCGCTTCCCCGCTCCGTGTCCAGCCGACGCAAAGACCGCAAACATCTCCGTCAGCATAATCACCTTTTTCAAACGGCGATTGACGATTTTTATCCGGCGGTTTCCAACCTCGTCCGTGTCCCGAAAATCCACTTCAAATCCTTAATTTTTCCTTGAATAGTCAGGAAGAGCGGACAAAAACAACTTGCCTCATACCCCAAGGGAACAGAGGCCTCTCTCAAAAAAAAGAAGGGAATGAAAGATTTCTGAAAATATATTTCTTTTTCCGAACAAAAAAAGTGTTTTAAAGTGCTTTAAAAACCCTACCGGATAAAAAAGCCATCCCTTCCTCTGCCGAAAAAAACGAAGGAAAGGACAAAAAGCCACTTCCGTCCGATACATAAAAGAAGATGAAAAACCGGATGAGCAAAACTTGTCAAACACTATCCGCTGCAAGAAACCAAACAACCTGCATCAAAAAAAGCCACGAAGAACGATTCGTTTAATAAAACCATCGTTTTTCATACCGCCGACAAAGCTGCCGAATCACAGATAAAGCCGCCGATTATTTGACGCAAAGTTGGGGCATACAGACCAAACTTATCCTCTTAAAATAATGAGTCAAACTAAAAAAACAACGGAAAAGCAGGCTATTCCTTGCACTTTCCGTTCTCTTCAACACAAAAACATAATGAAAAATCAAAATGGCGGAGGAAGAGGGATTCGAACCCTCGTTAGGCTTTAGACCTAAACACACTTTCCAGGCGTGCGCCTTCAACCACTCGGCCATCCCTCCAAAAAATGTAATGACTTCTTACCCTATTTTTTTCAAAAGGTCAATCTTTATTTTTATTTGTTTGAGGCGAAACGCACCTAAAAAAAGCCGTATTCGGCGAAACCAGCCGGCAATTGAATATTTTTTTTTCGTCAAAAACAGGAATTCGGCCCGTTTTGGCGCATTCCTGTTCCGCCATACGCAAAATCTCCTCCCGTTGAGAGTCCCAAAACCGATAACAAACGGCCACTCTGTCCGGCGTGGATTGTCCGACTTTATAAAGTTGACCCGCTTCCCTTCTAGCATCCACGAAAGGGGCCGTCTGCCCGCATGCTTGCAAAAAAAAGCACAAGGCAACCATCCCCGAAACAGAGAAAAAAAGTTGATAAATCGGTTTCATCTGGTACACTCCTAAAATAGACAAGGGTATTTTAGCGGAACCGGATGATTTATAAAGAAAAAAATGAATATTTACGAATATCAGGCCAAAAGGCTTTTTAAACAGTTCGGACTGCCTCTTTTGAAGGGGGCCGTATGCTATACGCCGGAAGAAGCGGTAACCGTCGCCGAAAAAATCGGCGGCTCCGAATGGGTACTGAAAGCGCAAATTCTTTCCTCCGAAAGAACAAAAGGCTATTTTAAAGGCCTGCCGGACAAGAAAAACGGCATCCGATTCGTTCATTCTTTGGAAGAGGTCCGCCAAGAAGCCGCTCACATGCTCGGCCAGACGCTTGTCACGCCGCAGACCGGCACTTTGGGGCAAGAGGTCACACGACTTTATGTAGAACAATACTGCGAGGAAAAAGTCTCCCTTTATCTGTCCGTCTTTATTGATTTTAAAGAAGAAAAGGCGTTCTTCGGCGTTTGCAATGCCGGCGGTTCGCAGTTTGAACAAAGGCTGTCTCTTAATCCTTCCTTGATGAAAAAATATGAACTAGATTTAACCAAACCTTACGACGGACTTTATAAAGAGGCCATCGCCGCCGATTTCGGTCTGTCCGACCCGAAACAAACGGAACAGGTCGGCCATGTTTTGGACTCCCTTTACGCCTTATTTACGCATTATGACGCGTTTAAAGTTGAAATCAATCCTTTAACCTTAACAAAACAGAATCGCCTTGTCGCCTTGGACGGTCGGATATCCGTTGACCCGGACGCCCTCAACAGGCACAAGGATTTGGCCGAGCTGATGGAACAGGCGGAAAACCCGCAAGCGAAAAAAGCCCAGGCCAACGATTTCAGATATATAAAATTGGAAGGAAACATCGGCTGTATCGTCAACGGTTCCGGCATGGTGATGGAAACTCTGGATATTTTGGATATTTGCGGCGGCCGCGCCTCCACGATTCTGGATATCGGAACCGGCGCCGGTAAAAACAAAGTGGCCACCGCTTTCAGAACGCTTTTAAGCGAACCGGATGTGGAAGGCATCTTCGTAAATATTTTCGGCGGCAGCACCCGCTGCGATCTGGCGGCGCAGGGGCTGGTCAGCGCTTGCCGGGAAATCAGCATCGGAATGCCCCTTGTTGTCAGGATGGACGGTACAAACGCCCATTCCGGCAGACGTATTTTGGAACAATCGGGATTGCCGTTTATTATAGAAGAAACGCTTGAAAACGCGGCGAAACATATTGTCCGCGCGGTAGAGGAGATTATGTGATGGGAATTCTTGTTTCCGCCGATTCAAAAGTTGTCTGCGCCGGCATTACGAGCTCTTTCGGGTTATATCATACTCTCAGAGCGTTGGATTACGGAACAAAAATCATCGGCGGCATTTCAAAAGAGATTCAAAAAGACTCCGTCCGAGATGTGCCCGTTTTTAAAACCATACAAGAAGCGAATCGCGCTCTTCGGCCGGATGTGTGTATTATTTACTCTCCCGTTTCCTCTGTTTATCAGGATTTAAAAGACGCCGTTGAGGAGGAAATTCCTCTTATCGTTTGTCCGACGGAACGCATTCCCGTCCAGGACGCTTTAAAAATAAAAACGCTTCTGAAACAATCCAAAAGCCGGCTCATCGGCCCAGCTTCCCCCGGAATTATCACGCCCGCCGCCCGGTGCAATGCCGGCACGATGCCTTCCTCTTTTTTTCATCCGGGGAAATTGGGCATTATGTCCCGTTCCAGTTCCTTAACTTATGAGGCCGTTCACCTCTTAAACACGCACAACATCGGCGTTTCCACCTGCGTCGCCATCGGCGCGTATCCTTTGGTCGGTTTATCTTTCACAGATTGCCTTGCTTTGTTTCAGGAAGATTCGGAAACGGAAGGCATCTTGATGATCGGGGAAATCGGCGGAACGCAGGAACAGCAAACAGCCGAACTTTATAAAACATTAAAAAATCCGAAGCCTTTAATGGCCTATATTGCCGGCTCCTCCGTTCCGTATCGTCGTTATATGGGAAACATCAGCGCGATTATCACAACGCCGGAGGAAACCGCCGCCGCAAAAAAAGAAAGCCTGCAAAAAGCCGGCGCTTTTATCATTGACAATCCTGCCCGTATCGGAGAGCAAGCCTTTACCTTTCTTTCATCTACCAAAACGGGAAAGATTAAATAACATAAAATAACCGATAATTTCCTCTTCTTTTAAAAAGAGAAGGATTTTCCTATAATCTTTAGGTTATGTAGGCTCTTTTTCTATTGTTTTTCACAATTTTTGAGCTACTATAAGAATGTTTTTATAATTCATATAGGGAGAAAACAATTATGAAAAAACTTCTATTAACAACAGTTTCTGCTTTGATTTTATCTACGCAGGCTTTTGCGGCTCCGTCTTCCACGACGCAAAACTCTGGTATGATGGGGGGATTAAAGCCGTACATTTCCGTCAAAGTCGGCGGATCTTTGCTGCAAACGGATAAAGTCAGATTCCCGCGTTCTGAAGAAAGAACCCTGAATAAAGACTCTAACAGCAAAGTTTTCATGGTCAGCCCGGCCATCGGTATTGAAACACCGTGCGAATCAATGCGTGTTGAATTTGAATATACCTACCGCGGAAAAGGCGACAGCAAGGTTTTCACGAATGCTCCTGAAGCTGTTTATGAATATAAAGTTGAACCGAAAACGCAGTCTTTTATGATTAACGGTTACTATACCGTCCCGTTAGAAGGCGAGATGAAACCGTATGTCGGTATCGGTCTTGGTTTGACAAGAGCGAAGGTCAGCACGGCTAACTCCACAAACTTCACATGGTCTGTCGGCGTCGGTGCCACTTATGACATCGTTGATGGCCTGTCTTTGGACTATGGTTATCGTTATGTTGACATGGGCAAATTCAACAAAAGAATCAGAAGAGTTGACGGCAAGTTCAAAACAGAACTGAATGCTCACGAACTGTATGTCGGATTGCGTTACGCATTCTAAGATATTCAGTTAAAGTATGGAAAAACCAGCCGAAAGGCTGGTTTTTTTATAAAAAGGAACTTGTTTTAATTTTGAAAAATTATTTTTCTTAAATAAAAAAATGAAGAATAATAATCTGCCGTCCTTTCCGAATGAAAAATAGCCGGAATTCTTTTTATCTTCTCCACCACTTTGGAAAAACAACATTTTAAATATTTTTCCGGCAAAGGAAAAACTGTCAAAATCTTTTTTAGCAAAACTGTTTCCATTCAGCCGCAATCATTTTATTTCAACTATCGTCCGAAAATGAAAAATCGCCTCTTAAATACTAAAAAATCCACCGGGGATACCGGCTCTAAAATAACTTGCTTTTCTCCATCAATAAAGAACTTACGGGTTAACACCTCTAAGACCGTTTCAAGAAAAACCGACTCCGCCACATCTCTTCTTCAATATTGTACAGCCGTATCAGATACCGATAAAATACCCCATCTGACAGAATGTTTTTCATTTTAAAATAAAAACTCCGGATTTCTCCGGAGTTTTTTATTCTTCAAACAGAAGTTTAATCGTGTTGATTCTGAATATTGTTCAATATGGCTTTGTTTGCAGGGACGTGTTCCTGAGAAGCCACGGCCTTTCTTATTTTTTTCGCCTTCCCCTTAACAACGACTTCTTGTCCACTACCATTTTTGGCGAGGTAAGCTCGGTTCAGATCCATTGATTCGTCAGAGGCATTTGCATTGGCTTTTTTGGCCGCTCTGTACATATTCTCTCCCGTTACCTGTTTTTCTGCCAGACTTTCAGAAATTCCTTTGCCCTGAATTTCTTCGGCTTTACGCTTTTCAAATTCTTCTACCGCTTTGTTTAATAAAGCTTTATTACACTCGCGCAAGTCTTTTTTTGTAATTTTAACTGTAATATCTCTTCCATCCTCTCCGAAATGTTCAGCCGCATAGGCTTCCTTTTGCAAATGATCCAAAAGGACGGCTCTTGCTTTTGGCGTCAATTCAACATCCGGAGAAGGCAAATCGCCGTACTCCTTATCTGGTAATGTTCCTAACAGAGAATCATAAAGCTCATATATCTCTACCTCTTCCGGCACCTCCGTGTCTACAATATGCTCCTCCCTGCTGGAATTTGTGGACTCTTCCTCTGCCAAAGGTGAGATTTCCGCCAAGGGGTCCATCTCTTTACGGGCTCCCTGGATTTCCTTTTCAAAGTCAGCCTCGTTTGCAAACTTAATACCTTTGGCATCCGCTGCCCTTAAGATATCTTTCAAATCCCCGCCATTTTCTTCCAGCATATCGTATATCGGATCATCCTTTCCCAAAGCTTTACCTAACTCATGAGAATGTTTAGAGCGTTCATCCTCCATATCTACGCCATAAAAAACAAACTTACCATCTTTTTCGTATAAATAGTAGCTTTTCTTTACATCTTCTCCATTAGAATTCGGGCTTTCCAGAATCTCTTCTTCTGCGGCTCTTGAAACATCAAAAAGATTGGGATCTTCCAATATCTTGCCTTTAATCTCATTCAGACAATATTTCAAATGCTCCGCATCAAAGACGCCTTCTTCCTTGTTTAAAGTTTTCAAATTTGTATAAATCAGCTTTTCCCCCACATTGGCTGATTTCGCAAGATCTCCTGCAGAAAAAGTCCTCTTATACAAATCAACGGCCTCGTCAAGCAAACGTTTATCTGACGGCGTTTTTTTCAAATAGTCCTTTAACCGGCCCTGCTTCTCTTCCATCATCTTTTTTTTGACTTCATTCAGACAATCATCAAAACATCCTACATCAAAAACACCTTCTTCTTTATTCAAAGTTTCCAAATTCGTATAAACCAGCCTTTGCTTCTTCCTTTGTCCCACATCAACCAATTTTTTAAGCTTTTCTTCTGCAGTCCTCTTATACAAATCAACGGCCTCGTCAAGCAAACGTTTATCGGACGGCGTTTTTTTCAAATAGTCCTTTAGCCGATTCAACTTCGCTTTTGCCACCTTTTTGGAACCTAAAACATTCCCGATATAAAACTTCATCCGATTCGGATCTAATTTTCTTTTGCAAATTTCCCCGTCTTTTACAAAAGTAAACCAGGTTGTCGTTGAAGGATCCTGCGGCGTCTTTTGACGATCATAAAGATCCAAAGCTTCCAAAAAAGCCTCATCGGTTAAATCCGGCCTTTTAAACTTCCGACGTAAATTTTCGGAACATTTTCTTAAAAGTTCCTGCTTTTCCGAAGAATAAGTCTTTTCCGGCAAAAGCAAAGGTTTTTCCGATTCAGACAGAGATGCCTGCCGACCGGAACGTCTTGCGGCAAAATCTTCATAAAGATTGTCTATCACCTGCCGCCGCGGCCGTTCTCCATACACCAAATTTCCGAAGCGGTCATACACTTCATCCGGGTAAACCTCAGAAACCGGCACCATCCCCATTTCGGGATTAACGGAGTCGGTATTTTCGGTCTCATCACGGTTGAAAACCTGTTCTTCCGGAATCGGCGCATCCGTATTCTCAGAGTCATCATTTACATCGTCATCAAAAGAATCTGCCGGTTGCCCGATATCTTCATTAACGGTGTCTTCCCGATCTTCGTCAGAATAGTCCCTGGCATTTTCATCGGTATTTTCATATTCCCGCGTATCGTTTTCCGTACGATCATACTCTCTGGCACGGTTTTCCCATCCCCAATAGGCGCGATACTCATAAGAATTAGCAAAAGCCTCATTGCCCGCACGTTCTTGTTCTTCCGTCGGCTCAAAATCCGTCCTTAACCCCGCTTTACGGCAAGCCAGATACATGTTAAAGCGAAACTCGTCGCTTCCCGTCAGTTTAACAAAGGTTTTCCCGGACAAACGAGCGGCTGTCGCCATTGCCAAAAAAGCCTTCTCCCGTTCTTCCGGACTTTGTTCTTCCTCTTTACGGACAATATAAACATTGCCATAATCCAAAACAGAATGACTTGGAAACGAAACACGAACGCCGGAAGGCATTTCTTTTGTCTCGGGGATGTATTCCATCCCCATTCTTCTCGGCAATTTTTCTCCGATTCTCGTTTCGCCATACAGAGGATTGCTTTCCTGTACGCTCGCGATACGATCCCAAACAAGGCTTTTATTCTGATAATCTGCCTCTTCTTCTTTCGTTTCCGGCATCCGGACAGCGGCGGGTTCTTCCATCTCTGGAGCTCCTCCCATCCCATCCGCGTAAGAATCCTCCATTCCCCTTTTCCGACGGATCTCACGATAACCGTCTTCCATATTATCCGTAAATGTAATGGTATTATCGTCATCCCTCTGCGCAGAAAAAGGAGTTTGATAATCATACGATGTTTCCGAACGAACCTCTTCTTGCCTTTTCTCCTGTTTATCGGAAGAAGGAGTCTGACTGTTTACCCTATTATTTCCATGTGTTTTTTCATCAACGGAATCATTTTTCTCTTGTCCAACAGACAAAGCGTAAGCGTCTTGGAAGTTTTGAATCAGATTTATCTGACTCTCTGTTTTTGAAGGGAAAGCCTTAATATCCATCAAATTTTCAACAAGCCGGACAACACCGTTTGGCAGAGGAACTTCCTGAACGCCGCTTAACAGATTTTTTTCGGCCCGTTCAAAATAGTCCGTCAGAACAGGCGTGATTTCCCTCATCTTTTTCTGAACCTGTCTTATATTGTCGTTGAAGTTAACCTCCACATAATAAGCCGCCATTCCCTTAGCCATTAACAAACTGAAAAGGGAAGAATCCCTTACCGGGTAATCACGCGTCCAATTTTGCGCCGAAAGATGGGGGCGCCCAAGATTTCTTAGACTTTCTTCATGCCTTTCCGGACGGACGATTAAATCATAAGTTTCCCCCGCCGTTTTGAGTATTGCGGCATTTTCAACCTCTTCCCTTGTTGCAATACCGGCCGCTTTTAAAAATTTCGCCTGTTGGAAAGTCGTCTGTCTTTCCAGGTTTTCCAATGAAAAACTGGGAGATTTTTCCATAAAGTCACGAAGCCGCTCGGAAAACTCTTCCCCTTTTTTATCAATCAGAATTTCAATGACCGATTTGCCGGAAGTTTCCAATAACTCGTCTGCAATACTCATTTCATATATCCTTTATAAACAAAGTTCTCCTTATCTAAAAGGCATCTTACCTTATTTCTACTTTTTTGTCAATAAATAATAACAAAAAGGGGAGAGTTTTTCTCTTCCCTTTTTCCAAACGATGCTTTCTACCGCTTTTTATTTCTGCGCTCAGGAAGCGGAACTTAAAATTTTCCGCGAAACCTCAGAATTACCGACACCTCTCGGCGTTAAATCGTCAGGCACAGCCCTAAAACTTCCGGAAAACCCCGAGGCAACGCCGATATTGCCCGACTTTGCCTCAGGATTGATCAATCTGAATCCGGACGATGTTATTTCCCGTCCCGGTCTTATTTTTCCAAGACCTTGACGCCCGGAAGGATTTTACCTTCCATCCATTCCAAGAAAGCGCCGCCCGCCGCCGAAACATAAGTCATCTTATCGGCGACGCCCGCTTTATTCAAAGCGGAAACGGTATCCCCGCCGCCCGCGACGGAAATCAGTTTGCCTTCCTGCGTCAACTCGGCGACCGTTTCGGCGATTTCGTTCGTCGCCTTGTCAAACGGTTTGATTTCAAACGCGCCGACCGGACCGTTCCAAATAAGAGTCTTGCATTTTCTTAATGCGGACGTAAATTCTTTAACGGAGTCGGGACCGATGTCCAAAAGAACTTTCCCCTCCGGCAAAGCATTAACGGAAGCCGTGTGCGGTTCCTGCCCTTCGGCGAAAGCGTCCGCCCACACCAAATCCGTCGGCAGAACAATCGTGCAATGGCCGGCGTCCGCCATAATCTGTTTGGCCGTATCAATCATGGAAGGCTCCACCAAAGACCCTTCGCCCATTTTAATCCCTTTTGCCGCCAGGAAAGTATGCGCCATACCGCCGCCGATGAGCAAATAGTCCACTTTTTTAATCAGGTTGGACAACAGCTCCAGCTTCGTGGAAACCTTTGACCCGCCGACCAAAGCCGCCACCGGCCGTTCCGGCGTTCCCAGAGCTTTTTCCAAAGCCTCCAGCTCCGCCTGCATCAGCCGTCCGGCGTAAGCGGGCAGATAATGCGCCATCCCTTCCGTGGAGGCGTGCGCTCTGTGCGCCGTTGAAAAAGCATCGTTGACATACACGTCAACGCCGTTTGTCAAAGCCTTGGCAAACTCGGCGTCATTTCCTTCTTCCTGCGCATAAAAACGCAGATTTTCCAATAAAAGATACTGTCCGTCCTGCAATGCCTTAATGGCCTCTTGAACCTTGCTTCCGATACAGTCGTCGCAGAAAGCCACCTTTGCGCCCAACTCTTTTTCCAGCTCCGGCAATACAATCTTCAAAGACATGGCGTCGTTTCTCTGCCCTTTCGGCCGCCCGAAATGGGAAGCGATCACCACCCGCGCCCCTTTATCGGCCAGCTCTTTTAAAGTCGGCGCCAACCGGATAATACGCGTCGCGTCCGTCACGACTCCGTCCTGCGCCGGAACATTCAAATCCGCGCGGACAAAAACAACCTTTCCCTTTAGGTCGCCCAAATCGTCCATTGTTCTGTATTTACTCATTTTTATTCCTTACTTTATAAACTGTTGAATAGGTTTAGAAAAAAGCCAGAGGGACTACTCCCTCTGACTTTATCCGAAAAAACTTTCTTAAAGCAGTTTTCCCATCGCGACGGCCGTGTCGGACATTCTGTTGGAGAAGCCCCACTCGTTGTCGTACCAGCTCATCACACGCAGCTGTTTGCCGCCCATCACTTTCGTGCCGTTGGCGTCAAAAGTGGAGGAGGCCGGGTTATGCGTGAAGTCAATGGAAACCAGCTTCTGCTCATTATAACCCAAAATACCTTTCAGTTCGCCTTCCGCGTACTTTTTCATCGCGGCGTTGACGGCTTCGGGCGTGACATCCTGTTTCATTATCAGATTGGCGTCAACCAAAGAAACATCCGGAGTCGGTACGCGGATGGAAACGCCGTCCAACTTGCCGGCCAGTTCCGGAATCACCAAACCGATGGCTTTCGCCGCGCCGGTGGTTGTCGGAATCATGCTCATCGCGGCTGCTCTTGAACGGTACAGGTCTTTGTGAACCTGGTCCAAAATCTTCTGGTCGTTCGTATAGGAGTGAATGGTTGTCATAAAGCCTTGTTCAATGCCGAATTCTTTTTCCAGAACATAGCAGACGGGCCCCAGGCAGTTCGTCGTGCAAGACGCGTTGGACACAACGATATCGTCCTTTGTCAAAGTCTTGTCGTTCACGCCGTAGACAATCGTTTTGTCGGCGCCGGCGGACGGCGCGGACACCAGCACTCTTTTGGCGCCGGCATTGATGTGAACCATCGCTTTTTCTTTCGCCGTAAAAATACCCGTGCATTCCATCACGATATCAATACCCAACTCTTTCCAAGGAAGTTTTGTCGGGTCTTTTTCGGCCAAAACCTTAATTTTATGGTCGCCGGCGACAATAGTGTCCCCCTCGGCGTACACATCCATATTCATCGCCCGATGGACGGAATCGTATTTCAAAAGGTAGGCGTTAGCGTTGGCATCGCCCAAATCGTTAATGGCAACAAATTCAATATCATTGCGGCCGGATTCCAAATAAGCGCGGTAAACCAGGCGCCCGATTCTGCCAAATCCGTTAATTGCAACACGAACTGTCATATGCATTCTCCTTCAAAAAATTAAAATTAAATAAAACTCTTTAACAGGTGTAAGATAATGTCTTTTGTTTCAAAAATCCAGTAGAAAGAAAGTCTATTTTGAAAAAAAGCGACAGCGGGAAGATTTTTTTCAAAGTCCCTCCAAAACAGCGCGGAGGAAAAACACCGGAGGAGAAAAGTGAACCAGCCTGTCCCCATAAAATGGGAAGATACAGCAAAAACGGCGGAAAAACAACTCAGTTTGCTTTCCGCATACTTTTTCGTCGCGGCATTGACAGCTTCGGGCGTGACATCCTGTTTCATTATCAGATTAGCATTAAACAACGAGAAACATGTTCATCGCCCGACGGACAGAATCGTATTTCAAAAGGCAGGTGTTAGCGTTGACATCACCCACATCGTTCACGGTAACAAACTCAAGACATTGATGTGAACTATGGGGACAACGGAGAAATAAAAAAACGAGGGAGAAATTTTCTCCCCCGCCTCGGGGTTCCTGTTTTCACGGTAGCTTTTTTTGTGTTGTTGGGCCAAAAGCTACCGGCTTTGAAAGGATCTTCACGAAACCGATGCGCATACACAAAACAAAGGCTCGTGACAGGCCACCCGATTTTTTGAAAAGGGTTTCCCCTTTTTATCCTCAACTTACTTCAGCATTAGGGAAAATGTCACTCCAGCACCCGAGGTTGTCTCTTCACATAAACCAATAGCTCCTGAAGACCCTGTTGCATTGGTTGTTGTTACCTCACTTTTGTCATTAGGCTTGGTACCGGCAGCAACATAAGATTCCGTCCCCCAATCCAAACTGGCAATACGGCGGCAGGCGTCCTCCGGCAATTTTTCAAAGTTAATCGCAAAACGGTCTAATTTCGTTCCACCGATTGATTTTTGCGACATAACTTCGGCCTTAGCTCCGGCGCCCAAAGCGGCCAGATTTTCATTCAAGGTTGTTAAAATCCCCATATTGTCGACAATAGTACCAATGTTGTCATAAACCCCGTTGGGGACAGCCGTGCGAACATTCACCGCAACCAACTGCAGTTCGTCAATCACACGGTTCACACGCACCCGTCCCATCGCCATATTATAGCCGGCAAGCCCGCCGACGGATAAAACACCGATAATCGCCAGCACGCCCAGCATTTCAATCATGGAACGTCCGGATTCTGTTTTATTTATCATTTTCATATTCTAAACTCCATTTGTACAAATTTTAAGCTCATAGAAAAGGGAAC
>CASFRQ010000019.1 GCA_949296785.1 uncultured Alphaproteobacteria bacterium | reverse complement strand
TGTTGGCGCTTTTCCCCGTCATCATAGAGGAAAATAAACATAAACCGCTGTAAGAATAACAAAGGGCTCCGTGAATAAAAACTTCCGTCTCAACACCGGAATTTTCAGAAATTTCCTTAATTTCGTTCAAAGACAACTCTCTTGCCAGGACAACCCTTGAAAACCCCGCTTTTTTTAAAGCGACGGCTCCCGCCAAATTATGAACAGCCATCTGCGTGCTGGCATGCAGAACCAGCTCCGGAAAATCCCTTTTTACCAAAACGGCCAATCCCAAATCCTGGATAATCAAGGCATCAACCTTCGCCTCAAGACAAGCATTCAAGGACTCATAAACTTCTTCCAACTCTTTTGACTGCAAAAGCGTATTTAAAGTCACATAAACTTTTTTTCCCAAAGAATGGGCATATCCCGTAAAATCAATCAGCTGCTCTTTCGTAAAATTCAAAGCCGTCGCACGTGCCGAAAATTTTTTCAAGCCTAAATAAACCGCGTCCGCCCCGTAAGCAAACGCACCATATCCCGATTCAATATCCCCGGCCGGTGAAAGCAGTTCCATTTTTTCCTCTCCGTTTTTTCAAAATGTACTCTTCTTTATTTTTCATAGCAAGAGGAAACTCTGCTTTTCCCTCCCTTTTTTAATAAATAAAATACCGTCCACAAAAATAAAACATCATTTTTCTAAAAAGCCAACACCTCTTCCCCATTCGGAATAAAAAAAAGCCCCCGGCTCAACCGGCCGAAGGCTTTTTCCGCTTTTTTCCTTATCAGAACTCAATAATCCCTTTCAGGTAAGCGGTCCACCCCTCTCTTCCTCCTGTTCTATGAACAAAGGAAGCTTCCAAAGAAAGCGGATTATTCGGCCCTGTCTTTAACCCGATACCGTACTCCTGATAATCATCAAATTCCAAAGTAACCGGAATAGGATTGCCCGAAACCTGCATCACGATATCTTCCCGGTCCATATTGATAGACTTCTTATATGTCACAAACGGCCGCCAGGCATCTCCGTTAATCGTAAATCTAACCTCCGGAGAAAGTTCCGTGATGGCAAAGGAATCAAAATCAACCTCTCCGCCGGACGCCGCGGAATTAAAATCCTTTGGTGTCAGATAAGTTCTCAAAATCGCGATGGAAGGCTGTAAAGTTGCATATTCCCAAAAATCAATGGAAACGCCGGCTTTGGCAAAAAGAGTATATTTCTGAATGTCAAAGTCGTCTTTCTTCTCCTTCCGCCGCGTCGTTACGATATTGCCGTTCAAATCCTCTTCCGTCACATCATGCTCGTAATTCATAGAAACGGAAGTTTTACCGTATAAAGCACCACCGGACAGGAACACCCTTGAGAAATAGAATGTCCCGCGCAAACCGGCCATCAATTCCGTTGACTTGTAATCGGAAAGAACGGTTTTGCTTTCCTTAAAGTCTTGCTTGGATGATGCATATCCGATAAACCCGGAAGTTACCAAATCCAGATTTTCTCCCCAGACCCAAGTCAAGACATCAAACCCGGCCACAACGCCCGTCATCTTGTTTTCAACCTTCAGCTCCGGAACACTCTTCACCAAATCGCTGTCTTCGGTCACACGACCGGTCAAAGTCATATCCTCGTCCGTCATAAAGGGTTTCGCCCACAAAGAACCTTTATAGAAAGTTCCCGGCCTATCCTCCAAATAAGAAATCTGGTCATAGAGATTTTGCGTATTTGCGTAAGAACCAAGCAGAGCAGACTGGTATCTTAAAATCGGCGTATTTAAACCGGG
>CASFRQ010000018.1 GCA_949296785.1 uncultured Alphaproteobacteria bacterium | reverse complement strand
TTTTTTTCCTCTTAAAGAAACTATTTCAACCGCGTTATTTTTCAAAAAATCAAACATCCCCATCGCGCCTCTCCTCAATCTTCGTAATTCAGATGAAACTCATTAAACAATTTGACAGACATTTCCGACAGCAAATCCTTATTTTTCATAATGATATCTTTATTTAAAGTCAGTTTTTCCAACGAAGCCGGAAAATGAATTTCCTTCAAAGAAGGCAACCCCTCCATAAAACTTAAATCCAAACAACAAATGGTATCGGGAAAGACAAAAACGCCGTCTTTCACCTCAGAAAAAGCCAAGCTCAAATTTTCCAAAGAAGGCAGTTTTTTCAAAAAAGCCAAAGAAGGTAAAATTTCGTTTGTCAACGCCAGAACCTTCAAAGAATCCGGTAAGACGTCAAAACAATCGGGTTCCCCCTCCTTTAAATGGATATCGTCAATTTCCAATTCCTCCAACAAAAGGGTAGATAAAACCGAAAAATCATAAACTTCGCACTTTCTCAAAGAAAGCCGGCGCAAATGAGGTATCCCCTTTAAAATTTCCCACACATCGTCGGTTATCTGACCTTTGGTTATGCACAAAGAGGACAATTTCGGGAAAGCCGCCAAATCTTCATAGAAAATCGGTGTAAATTCACCCGCGATGTCCGTTTGGAACAAATTAAGTTCCTCAAGATTTTCTTCGCTTTTACCGGAAAATTTCAGGTTTTCCTTAATCTGAGGCGTTTTTATTTCCATTTTTTTCTCCCAATATTTAACCTGATATCATAATTTTAATGGAACATCTCGCATTTGTCAATTTTTTTATCATTTTTTCTAAAACAGAATTATCTTGAACTTTTTTCCGTTTTTAAAAAGAAACCGGCAAGCCGAAAGATAAAAACAAACATGAAAGAATAACGAAAGACGACAAAGAAACCGGCATTTTCGCCAACGGGAAATAAAGAGCATTGGCCAAAACACCATCATATCGGATGCCAAAACAAAAGTCTTTATCCCGTCTGCTCATCAACCGTTCCAAAAAATTTACTTTTTTTCATTTACAAAATCCTCCGAATCGCTTTCCGTCAGGACATCAATCATACTGCTTCGGCTGAAACACCAATCGTGACAAAATTTTTTTCGGGACAATGACTTTACCGCCGTATTCTTTGATTTTCCGCCAGGTAGCCTCATTCCAAACATAACTCATCGGCGACCGACCGTCATTATCCAAAGCGTTCGCATCCGCCCCATGTTTCAGGTGAACTTCGGCAATTTCCGCTTTTTCCGCAAAATGTAAGGGGGTCTTGCCGGACTTATCCCGTACATCCGCTTTTGCACCCAAACGATACAATAATTCAACGCAGGCGACTTCATCCATCAAATGAACAGCTTCCATTCCCTCCTTATTGACAGCATGAATATCTGCCCCTGCCCGGACAAGTAAGGAAACGACAAAAGGGCTGGAAGCAAAAAACAAAGGCGTATCCCCATCCCCGTCCCGCGCATTCGCATTCGCGCCGAGCCGAAGGAACATGGAAACAATCTTTCCCTCATTTTTCAAAACGGCAAAACTTAAAAGGGGCATTTCCCGCCGTCCCGCCAAAAACTGAGAAGAAACGGCGCAAATCATCCTTCCGGCATTCAGTTTCCCTTCTTTTACCAAAGATTCCAAAGTATCCGCCTCTCCTCGCTCAACCATTTTTTGCAAAAAACGATCCGCTTTTTTTGAATTCCAATCTAAATCTAAAGAAAGAGCATTTTTTGCAAAAACCTCCTTCTCTTCAGATGACGATACGGCAGAACCGACGGCTATTTCTCTCTTCTCCGGGTTTTGGAACGACGAGATACTCTCTAAAACACTCTCCTTCAAATCAGAAGCCATATGTACCTCTTAAAAAAAGCTTTATAAAAAGGATATGTTTTTTTACTAAAAAGTCAATAAAAATTTAGACAAACTTCCTGAAATATCAATTTCATAGGTTTTTCCAGTATTTTTATTCGCCGCCTGAACGGCATCGGCAAGAGACCCGTCCGACGGAACCTCATAATCCGCCGAAAACGCCCAAACAGGGCTTAAAGCAATTCCTACCGCACAAACCAAACTTATACGCATCATATTCTCCCCTTATTTTCAAAAACAGCTCTGACAAACCAAAAACGGTAAAACATCCGAAGAGTCAAAAACCGCCTTCCGGCTCCTCTTATGACAGATGTACATGCACTTTTGAAAGACCGTCAACATAATGAATGGTGGTATTTATAAAAGAATATAACTTTTTAAGGGAAAATTTTTGAAGTTTCTTTATTTATTGTTTTCTTTGTTAAAAAAGCGCCTTCAGCAGACTTTTGCAAAAGTCAGAACATAAACTTCTTTTGCGCCTGCTTTTTTCAAAACCCTGGAACACTCGTTAACCGTCGCGCCCGTCGTAAAAACATCATCAATCAAAAGAAGAGATTTTCCTTTAACAAGTTCCTTCTTCTTAACGACAAACGAATTGCGAACATTTTTTTGCCTTTTACGCCTGTTCAAATGTCCCTGACTTTGAGTGGAAACCGCTTTCCGCAAAGCATCCGGCAGATAGGGTAATTTTTCTTTTTCGGCAATTTCTTTTGCCAAAAGAGCAGCTTGATTGTATTTTCTTTTTAAAAGCCTCAGCTTATGAATCGGAACGGGCAAAACTGCCTGAACTTTTGGAAAAAATTCTTTTCCCGACCGGCACATGACACCGGTCATAAAATGCGACAAATCCGTCCGGTCGGAATGCTTGAAAGGCAGAATAATTTTTTTTGAAGCATAATCGTAAACAACACCGGCCCTGGCCGCTTTAAAAAAATATCTTTTTTCCAAACACGCGGGACACAAGAAACCATCATGCCCCTTCTCACCGCCGACCGGCAGATAAACAAACGGCCGGCCGCACACGCGACAGACGGGAGGCACGATAAAACGCATCCTTTTAAAACAATCCGGACACAAGGCGTACGGCTCTTCAACCAACTGCCGGCAAACGGGACACTGCGGCGGAAGAAGGATATCCAAAAACCTTCGCCAAAAAGATTTGACAATAAAAAAAAGACGTTTCATAAATGTCTTAACCGCATATTTATGTTTACATTTTTCCAACCCCTGTGTATATTAAGTAAAAAGAAACTTTAAGGCAAGAAAATATGAAAAACGGCGGACAAAGGACTCTTCTATTTTTATGTTTCTGCAGCTTAATCGCCTGCTCCACCTCCTATATTTCCGAGCATAAAAAAGAATCTGAAACAAAAGCGGTTCTTCTTTTACCTCAACAATCCGTAAAAGAAGCAGCGGACAAAAGGAAATCTCCGCTTGCGACCGATAAAGAAAAATCACCCGAAAACATTCTTTCCGCTTCTGCCGGGGTGCTCGGCAATTCTCGGATTCCCGCCCCTTTTTCATCCCCTTCGCTGGTTGAAAAGGCGATTGATTCCGAAAAACTGCCCAGCGGCGTAACTCTTGAAACGTATGATAAACTTATCGTTTACAAAACCTCTCCGGATTATTTCTCCTGGGACGGTTCATGCCCGCAAGAGACGAAAGAGGATTTGTCTTTGGACGGCGTTATCCGTTCCGTACTGAATGAAAATAATGAAACGGCCTCTTCTTTTATAACCAATGATTTGAAAAAAGACGAAAAAAGCGAAAGAGCCTCTCTGAAGGAGGAAAAATATTTTCTTCAGGTAGGTTCCTATCTGGCCCCCGAAACGGCGAGGATTGCTTTCAGGAAAATGCAGCAATATGCTTGTTCTTTAAATGCGTATGAACCTTTTTACCACCGGTACGGAAACTTTTACCGTGTCGGTGTCGTCGCAACAAAAGACCGGCTGGCCGGTTTGTGTCGGGAATTGACCGACCTTTTGCAGGGAACATGCGTTTTGCGTTCCATAAATTCCATTTCAAAATCTTGACCATAATTTTTAACAAAGGGGGAAAATATGTCGGAAAGTTTCCGAAAAAAAGACGGGCGTCTTTTATCTTATGAAAAAATAGAAGGCAACGGTCCCTGCGTTTTGTACCTTCACGGTTTCATGTCGTCAAAACAAGCCTATAAAGCCTCTTTTATTAAAGAATTCTGTATTAAGACAGGACGGGCTTACTTTGCTTTTGACGCTACCGGTCATGGAGAATCGGACGGTGGATTTGAGGATATTTTAGTCGGAAATTATTTAAATGACGCTTTGGAAATATCGGACGCTTTGATAAAAACACCTTTTATTCCGGTCGGCAGCAGCCTAGGCGGCTGGATTGCCGTCCTGTTAAGTGTCCTGAGACCGGAAAAAATCCCCGGTTTTATAGGTTTGGCGCCCGCTTTGGATTTTACACAAGAAGTCTGGGACTATTACTTGACGGAAGAAAACAAAGAAGAGTTGCGTACCAAAAAAGTTATCGGCCCGAACGAAAAAACCTTAGGATACGCCTGGTCTTACCGTTTGTTTGAAGAAGGCAAAAATCACCTCCTCCTGCAAAAAGAAACTATCCCTTACGATGGATACGCCCTTCTTTTGAATGGAGACAAAGATGAGCAGGTTCCTTTTCAAAAAGCTTTAAAAATAAGGGAGAAACTCTCCTCCGCCAACGCTCAAACCTGGATTTTAAAAGGTGCTGGCCATGACCTTTCACGGCCGCAGGATTTGCAGACTATCCGAAAAGCGGTAGAGCTGATGCTTGACTTTGTTTCGGCAAAACCGTAAGCTTAAAAGTACCGGGACTAAAGAATATGCCGTTTGCCGGAAGAAGTTTTTCCAATGCAGAAAGGTAAAATATCCTTGTCTGGAAAGCTTGTCAAAGCAGGTATTGACAGAAAAAGCGGATAATTTGATTTTGAAAAAATCTTCCGCGCTCTGTAAACACTACCGCGTCCGGACAATTGCCCCATACGGCAAAGGATTTTTATAATGCTTTAGACGAACGCGATATTGCGTTCCGGAAATTGTCTCCCTGATTCCGACAAGCTTCCGCTTTCGGAAATGCAAACGAGAAAAACGCTCTTAAGTCAACCGGCTCAAGCGCCGTGCTTTACTTTCCGAAAAATGACAGAAAAAGCAGAAAAACAAAAAGAGGGAAAAAATGACTTTGCAAACTTTTCAAAAATTCAGCCGATATTGGTTTTTAGTTCTTCTTTGTCTGGGCGTCGGCTTTTTAAGCAGCCGATATATGACTACGGATACCATGATTTGGTACCAAAGTCTGAATTTATCTCCCTTAACGCCGCCGGACGGCGTTTTTATGCCGGCATGGACAATTCTTTATATCTTAATGGGCCTCTCCGCGGCTCTTGTTTGGGACGAAGTTTCACCTCGCCCGTTCGCTTTTCAGCTCGTCGCTAACGGGGCTTGGAGCTTTTTCTTTTTTTACTTAAGAATGCCTTGGTTGGCCTTTATTGATATTCTTCTGCTTTTATTTTTAATTTTATGGACGATAAAAGTTTTTTCAAAAGCTTCAAAAATCGCCGCCTGGTTGCTTATTCCTTATCTTTTATGGACAATATTTGCTTCTTACCTGAACGGCTATGTGGTGTTTGTCAGCAATACCCTTCCCGGCGCTTAACTAAAAAAAGAAGGGCACAATAAAAAGGGCGGCAAAAACTGCCGCCTCTCTTATCAAAAAATGAAAAATTAAAAGTGTATTAAACTTTCCTTCGTTTTGAATGGTCTTCACCCTCAAGAAAGCGCAGAACGAAGAATTAAACAAAAAAATCAGTGCAAAAGGAAACAGACGACAAAGCGGCCTTAAGATAATCAATTAAACACTGATATCAAAGCGGCAAATTCAAAATAAAAAATTTCCTTCTAAAATGCCGATTCCGGAAAAGTCAGAGATAAAAAAGCCTCTTGCAAAAAACGGCATACTTCTTTATCCGCCGGGCAAAAATCAAGCCCGGACAACTCTTTTATATCCATCCATTTGAAAGAATCATGTGCCTCCAGAAAAAGGGGCCGTTCCTCCATTACCTTTACCGCGTAAACATGAAGATTTAAAAAGCGCTCTTTTTCCAAAGGGGTACAAACGGAAAGGAGCTTTTTACCGACTTTCGCTCTAAACCCCAGTTCCTCTTGCAGTTCTCTCACCAGAGCCAGAGGCGCCGTCTCTCCTTTTTCCAGTTTACCGCCGGGAAATTCCCATAAGCCGCCGTTTGAAAGATTCTCTTTGCGACGGGCGGCAAAAATTTTTCTTTCTTTGAAAATCACGGCGGCCGCCACCTGCAAAGAGGAAATAGAGGGGGAAGAAACAGGAGAAGAAACTGCAGAAGAGGAAGAAGCGTGAGAGGAAGAGTCTGTGAAAGGAAAAGAGGAAAAGTCTGCAGAAGCAGAGAAAGAGAACCCCGTCTTTTCCTTAAATGGAACCTCTGAAGCAAATTGTTCAGAATGCGTTTTCCCTTTCAATCCATTCTGCTCAAAAACCATTTCTCGTTCCGATAATTCCAGAACAACCCTTTTCATCACCTTCACCCCATTACCGACTCAAACATAACTTCCGAAATAAATTTTTCCGAAGAAGTACCTTTCCCTTTCAATCTACCCCGTTCAAAAACTATCTTTCGCTCTCTTCCGGACATTTCCGAGACAGTCCTTTCTTTTAGTTTCAATCCATCCGACTCAAACGAAGTTTCTTGGTCGGCATGTTCCGCGACAAGAGACAAACCGGCCTCTTTTCCTTTCAAAGAAGGAGCAGCCGAAGCTGCCCCTCCTTTTTTATCCGAAGCACAACGCGCGTTTATTACGAAGAAAGTTCCCCTTTTATACTGTCAATGCCGGGCGCCTGCTCGGAAAGTGTTTTGACATCCCTTGCAGTCGTTCTGGGGTTTCCCAAAACCGTGGGGCCGGCGACGCACCCACCTTCGCAGACCATCACTTCCACCATATTGCCCGGGCAACCGGCTTTAACAAAAGCCTTCAATTGCCGAATGGACGCCGGGTGCAATCCATTGATATACACAGGTTTGACCTCTATGCCTTCTTTTTCCGCCAAAACTTTCACTGCGCCCGCGACACCGGTCGTGACGGCATACGCTCTCCCTTCTTTGGAAGGCAGCGGCCCCAAGTCCATTTCCTCCAAACCGTTCAAGTCAATTTCAAACCCGTCAAAAAGAGCGCCTAACTCTTCAAAAGACAACACATAATCTACCAATTCGTCATGGATGCCCTCATACTTTTTCGCCATACAGGGACCAATGAAGACAGCCAACGCTTCCGGATCCTTATTTTTCACAATTTCAGCGGTATAGTGCATCGGCGTACGCGTACTGGATACATAAGGCAACAATTCCGGAATATGTCTTTTCACCGTTTCATAATACGCCGGACAGCAGGAAGTTGTCATAAACGGCGCGCCGTTCTTCAAACGTTCCACTAATTCCTTCGCCTCGTTCCGAGTTGTGACATCCGCCCCGTGCGCCACCTCAATCACATCGTAGAAACCTAATTTTTTCAATCCTTGAGCCACCTTTCCCAAAGAAACGGGGAACTGACCCGCAATCGCCGGTGCCAACATCGCCACCAGCTTCTTTCCTTCCTTTATTTTCCGCAAGACATCCAAAATCTGGCTTCTGGACTGAATGGCACCGAACGGACATGCCCGCATGCACCGACCGCAACTGGTACATTCGGAAGGATCAATCTCCGCAACGCCCAATTCGTTTTTATTTATCGCATGAACAGGACACGCCTCCTCGCACGGAACAACAATTTTTGTAATAGCGTGATAAGGACACGCTTCGGCGCATTTGCCGCAGCTTTTACATTTCATCGGGTCAATATGGGAACGGCCCTTGTCCACATCAATCGCTCCGAACGGGCAGTTTACCGCGCATGGGCGAGCCAAACACGCCTGACAATATTCCGTTACGACATAACGCGCCGGCACACATCCTTTGCACGCGATATCAATAACAGTCAACACGGGTTCCTGTAAAGATTCCCTCTGCAACGCCTCTTCGGCGTAAGAACCAAGCGACCGCGCGTCGTCGGAATCACCGATGGACAACCCCATTCCCGCCAAACACCTGGAACGGGCGACAGCCCTCTCTTTATAAATGCAACAGCGAACGGACGGTGCGTCCTTCGGACGCATGTCAACGGGAATCCTGTCCACATTGTCTTTCAAATCTCCCGTTAAAAAAGCCTTCACAAGGCGTACCAGCACTTCTCTTTTAAAAAGCGCGGCATGATCTTGAGGTTTCATTAAATTCTCCTTCTTTTTAATTACTGTGATATTAAATAGTATTTTTAATTCTTTACAAGGATGTTTCTTCCACACCCTGAATATGCTTTATCTTTGCGGTTAACTCCGCTAATCCGGCGGACAGATCCTCTCTTTGAACGAAAACCCCGTCCGGTACGGATAAACGCTTGGAGGTAAAATTCCAAATCGCCTTTACCCCCCAACGGACCAAATCATCCGTGATTGCCTGCGCACAATCCCCGGGGGTCGTCAGAACCGCGATTTCAACGGCATGCGTACGAACAAACCCTTCCAACCCGGACATCGGCAAAACACTCACACCGCCGACACTCAATCCCTCTTTCGCCGGATCCGAATCAAAAGAAGCCAGAAAATCCACCCCTTTAAACTTCCCGTAGCGCAATAAAGCCATACCAAAATGCCCGACGCCTATCAAAATAGTCGGCATCGGATTTTCCCACGCCAAAAAGCGCTCAATAGCTTTTATTGTCCCCTTAACATCATAGCCTGTTCTTTTTTTCGTCGGCGGTGAAACAATCTGCAAATCCTTTTTCACCACAATCGGCAACCATTTTAAATCCTTTGAAAATTCCGTGGAGGAAATAATTTCCCGCCCTTGCCGATCATACTCCTCCAAGCATTTCAAATACCTGGGAAGGCGGCGAATAGAAGGAATTTTTCCAAGCCTTTTAGGGGATGTGTCCGACATTGTTCAACCTGTCCTAAGATATTTATTTATCCATGAGAATTAAAGATAACATTAAAAAATCAAAAGTCAATATTTTCCTAAAAACTTTGCGTTTTTTCAAAAAGAACTCTGCCGGTTTTAGAAAAAAATCGGGAAACAATGAAAAACAAAAACAGAGGAAAACTATTTTAAAAAACAGCTTATGCCAGTCTTTATAGCCGGTACAAACAGAATATATTCTTCAAAAAAAAATATTGTTTATCAGGTGGTTGATAATTTTTTTCTTAAAAAATCAAATCGGTGTATTTTCATTTCATAAAACACCAAAAAATTTAAAGAAAAAAAGTGGGAAAAATTGCCGGAAAATATGAATTTTTTTTTATTTGCAAGAGTCGTGCAAAAAGAGGAAAAAAATGTCAACAGCTCCTGTGGATAAGTTTGTGGAAAACTATTTTAGGGCCGGAAAATCCAAGCTTCCGCCTCTTCTTTTCTTAAGATGCCTATTTTTTAGGCAAACAATATAACCCATTGAAACAATTACATTTTTATAAATCAAGGATTATTTTAAAATTTTTTTTATCTCTGCCGAAAGAAAGTTTCGCAACCCGTTCAAAAACAAAAGAAAAAGGATAAAATAAAAAAAGAAAAAAGGAAAACGGCAAAAATAAAAACGCCGCGGGAAAATAAAAAAGCGGTAAACTTCCATGCGGCGTTTGTTTCAGCTGAATATGAATGCCCTTTCGTTTTCAGCTGTTTTTTTTCATGCCTCCTTCAAAATACGCAGCAAATCCCGAAGAAGGAGGGAAGACGGCTTGCGAGAAGGCACATTTATCTCCACAATATGTTCATCCGATTGAGGAGAACCTTTATTGACAAGGGTATAGGCCGGTTTCAAAAGTTTCGCCATGGAAGGGGCGGACAAATGCCGAAATCCTTTCTTTTTACTCCAAACCCGACAAGAATTCCTGCCGGACAGCGGACTGCCCGTCACAAAGAAAAAGTAAGAATCCCCGTCTTTCCACTCTCCTGCCGTCCAAAGACGGAGAAGCTCTCCGACAGACAAGCGAATCGGCGAAATATAAAGAGGAAAAATTCCCGCGCCGCAAACGCGAACAGAATACAAATCCGGTGTTTGAAAAATTTTATCTTTGTGTTGAATGAGTAAATCCAGATTTTCAAACAGAGCTTTCAACTCTTCTTCGTTCGGCTTCGGCGGCCGAACCATGATTTTTAAAGTCATGCTTTTCTCCTTTTAGTCCTCTTAAAGCGGGACAAGTTGGTTGATAAATCCGCTTTTCGGCATTAATTAAAACATAAAAACGTTATTTTTACAAGCTTTTTATGGTTTAGACAGATAACGTTTTGGCACAAGCAAGCAGAGCAAGCGTCCTGCTCTCTTCCATACAGAAAAGAAGGCGGGAAACAAAGTCATATAGGGAACAGGTATATATAGAAAAAAGCCCTTGTGTCCCCTTTGAAAGAA
>CASFRQ010000017.1 GCA_949296785.1 uncultured Alphaproteobacteria bacterium | reverse complement strand
ACAGATTTTTAAATAAAACAGTATAGGAATCCAAATAAACCTGAACCGGATCAAAAGGCAACCCTTTAACAACATCCAAAAAGGAAGCGTCCTTCAAGTTTTCAGTTTTATCTTCCATGGCATTTTCAGACAATTTTTTTTCAAAAGAATCAGTGTTCATATCCATTCCTCCCCTTTAAAAGAACGGAGCAATCCCGCTCCTTTGTTTTTTTAGAAGCCAGCGGATGCATAGAAAACTCCACAACAGCGGCACTTGGTAAAATTTGGCGTTTTTTCTTCTCAAAAACGGCGAAATCCGAATAGTATGCAAAAGAAAACATATTTCCCGTCTTCCGAATTTCCCAGCGACGGACATTGTCCTTATCATAGCCCGTTAAAACAACCTTCTCTTTCTCTTCAATTCCAACCTTGTTATTAACTTCTCTTTTTTTCGTCCAGCGAAGAATCCCTTCCCTATCTCCTTCCAGCCCGCGACGAGCCCGAAACGTATCTTCCGACAACATCCGACGCTGACTATCGCTTAATTCACGGCGAAATCTTCTGGAAAAATCATTTAACAGGAAATAAGCCCTCAAAGAAGCATCTTTTTCCCAATCACCGAATGCTGAAGAAAATAATTTATCGCTCATTTTGCTTTCCCCTTAAATAGAGGCCGATTAAATTTTTTTCCGGCGTCGCCCTGTCCATAGACACATCCCAGTACCGGTAAGATGACTCCTTCACATTTCCTTCTTTATCCAATTGTTGTTTCCGAATAAATTTAAAATGAGGAGAAGAAAAAGTAATTTCCTGCGTTACATATCCGTTACCCGGACGGGAATCCGTTTTAATCGTCCAACGAGAAACCTTGTTTCTTAGAGCAAAAGAGAGCTCCGCCCGAGTCATATCCGAAGAAAAATCCGTCCGCATAAAAGGCGGCATTTTGACGGAAAGAAAAGCTTTTTCTTCTTCAAAAAAAGCCGTCATCGGCGCCGGCAAATTCCGGTAATGTCCCTGAAAATCCTTTAAGACGCTTTCCAAATCAACATTTAAACAGATTAAGTGGTCTGCCAGTTTATCCGACTGCCTTGCCGTACAAAAATAAGAATACATGCTCATCTATCCAACCCCGATTATATAAAAACAGGCCTCTGATTCAACGGGCCTTTTTATAAAAAGTAAAGATAGTCTAGTTCAACGACAATATTTTGTCAATAGTTTTTATAGTTTTTTTGTTTATTCATAAGAAAAAACCCATCCGAACAGATGGGCTTCCTCTTATTTCTTAAAACCGGCAAAGCGCTTATTGAATTTTGCCAGCTGTCCGCCGGTGTCTACCAGCCTGTGAACACCTGTCCAAGCCGGATGGGAAGAAGGATCAATATCCAAGCGCACCACATCACCGGCTTTGCCCAATGTGGAATGCGTTTTGATTTCCGTCCCGTCCGTCATAACCAGCGTCACTTCGTGGTAATCAGGATGAATGCCTTTTTTCATAATTATCTCCACTTCAAAATTGAGAGCTCTTTATAACTCATTTTAAAATAAAAATCAAGCGCTTCTTCAAAAAAAATACGCCTCTTCAAAAATTACCGCTCAAACCGAATAAGTTCCACCCTGTCCGGATACAGCCCTCCTTCCTTATGGCCGACAGGACGCACCTCAATCCGCGTGCTGCGAATGCCTCTGTCTACCAGCCAGGAACGCACGGCCAAAGCTCTGGACAAAGATAAACGACGCGCGTGATTGCGGCTTTCCTCCGTTCCGGCGGCGTGCGCCTGCAAACGCAGATTCATCTCTTCCTGCTTTTGCATCAAGGCAAAAACTTTTTCCAATTCAATCTCCGCAGAAGGTAAAATATCCGAAGACTCCGATTTAAACAGCATGACCCCGAGGCAACCCTCCACGCCTTCGCACAAATCCTCCTTACCGGCAGTACCTTGTTCAACCCGCGAAGATTTTTTTGAACTATCTCCCTCTAAAAAGGAAACATTTTTATCAGCAGAGAGTTCATCGTTTTTTTCCAAGGCGCCTTTTCCCTGAGTTTGAAGAGAAACTTCCTCTCCCGTCATCAAAACACCTTCAGTTCCGACAACATTTTCATCCTGCCGCATAACTGTTTCTTCCCCGGAAAGAGGATTTATTTTCTGCTCCGTTACTTCGCCCGCCGGATAAGCTTGCATTTGCGGCGCTTTTTTCAGAACAGCCCCCGCTTTTGCTTCGCTTTTATCCCCGCTTCGTCCAACTCCTTTATTCTCCGGCGTTCTTGCCGCTTTCTCCGGATACGGTTCCGATACAGCAACACCCTCTTTTTGATTCCCTTTTGAAGAAGCACCGGTATTTTCAGTGTTAAGCAGCTTTCCTTTTTTCCCTGAAGAATGAACAGACTGATCCGGAGATAACGAAACATTTTGTCGGTTTGAAGAAACTTGACCGGCTGCCGAATGGGAAGCGTCTTTTTCAAAAAAACGCCCGTTTTCTTTGACGGGAAGGTCGGGCCGGCGTCCATTTTCTCCCCGAGAAAGATAGGAAGAATTTGAAAAATCCCCCTCTTTCTTTTCCGGAATTTTACTTTTTACGGAGACAGCCTTCTTCCGAGAAGGAAACTCCCTGTCCTCGGAAACGGAAGAAGCTTCTCTCTCATCATCTGAGATGCCTCTCTTATCGGCCGCCGGCGTTTCAGTCCCGATAGCCTCCAGAACATCCCAGTTAACGGTAATACCCTCGGCTTCCTGCGCCCATCCCACAGCCGGCGTCAAAACCGCCGAAAAAACCAAAAAACAAAGAGTCTTTTTCATGCCGTCCCTTCTCTTTCCCGTTTTTATTTTTCTTTCTTTTTTCCGGCAGCCCCGTTTAAAAGTTTTAACAAAGAATCCCCTATCAACTGATTTGACGCAACCAGCTTTTTAGAAGACAGAATTTTGGAAATTTCCAAATCTCCCGCCAAATCGGAAACAAAACCGCCGGCCTCTTTTACCAAAAGGAATCCTGCCGCCGCGTCCCATAAAGACAAACCGGAACCGATGAACGCGTCTGTTCTTCCCGCCGCCACATTAGCCAGGCCTAAAGCCGCCGACCCAAAACCGCGCAAAACCAAAAACGCGTCCGCCACCTT
>CASFRQ010000016.1 GCA_949296785.1 uncultured Alphaproteobacteria bacterium | reverse complement strand
AAATCCTTGCCAAAGCCGGAGACAAAGTCAAAGCATTCAATACCGAAATCAGCATAGCCCCGGAAATGGAAATAGCAAACTGCCGATACAAAATGCCGCTGATACCCGGTACCAAAGCCACCGGAACGAACACAGCCAACATCACCAGTCCCGTCGCCACCACGGCAGCAGAAATTCTGTTCATGGAGAAAGATACCGCTTTACCGGGAGACATCTCCGGATGCTCCGACATAACGGCTTCCACATCTTCCACAACCACGATAGCGTCGTCTACCACGATACCGATTGCCAGAACCAAAGCCAGCAAGGAAATCGTATTGGCAGTCACTCCCATGGCAATCATGCCGACAAACGCTCCGATTAACGCCACAGGGATAACCAGCATAGGAATTAAAGTCGTCTTCAAACTTCCCAAGAACAGGTAAATAATCAAAATAACAAGAATGAAGCCTTCAATCAATGTCTGGGCGATTTCATAAATAGAATCTTTTACGAACTCCGCCGCATCATACATGGTTTCAACTTCAATTCCTTCCGGCATGGATTTTTTCAAGTTTTGAAGAACCTGATCAATAGACGCGGCCGCTTCCACCGCATTGGAACCCGGCGTCTGGAAAATAGCGATACCCGTTGAAGGCGTCCCATTAAAGAATGTCTGAAGCTCTTCGCTCTTTGCCCCCAATTCAACGCGCGCCACATCCTTTAACAACAAATAGGAACCATCCGGATTCGCGCGGATAATAATATCCTCAAAATCTTTAACGGTTTTAAACCGCCCCTGTGTTGTCAAAGAAATCTGGAACAACTGTTCATCTTTTACCGGCATAGAACCGATTCGACCGACAGCCGCCTGAATATTCTGGCTTCTAATCGCGTTTAAAATGTCAGAAGTGGAAAGTTTTAAAGCTTTCAATCTGTCATTATCCAGCCAAACGCGCATACTGTAATCCAAAGTACTGAATACATGCACATCACCAACACCAGTCGCACGGGCTAGCTCATCTTTCATATACAGATTGACGTAGTTTGTCAAAAATGACCCGTCATACCGTCCGTCCGGAGAATAAACCTGTAACATCTGAAGGAATGAAGACTGTCTCGGCGTTACAGAAACCCCTTCCTGCGTCACTTCGGACGGCAGTTTTGATTCCACGGTTTTAATTCTGTTCTGTACGTTCACCGCCGCGATATCCGGATCCGTTCCGACTTCAAAAGTAATCGTAAGGCTGTATGAGCCGTCATCGCTGGACGATGAACTCATGTAAGTCATGCCTTTAACGCCGTTAACCGCCGTTTCAATCGGAAGGGCAACGGCCTCCTCCACCACATCGGAACTGGCGCCCGGATAAATCGCCGAAACGGAAACCTGCGGCGGAGCGATATCCGGATACTGTTCCAAAGGAATCGCCCTGATGGCAAGCAACCCGCCCAGAACCAGAACGATGGAAACGACCGACGCTAATCGCGGCCGTTTAATAAATGCGTCAACAATCATTGAGCATCTCCTTTTTGAACGGTTTGTTTCCCACTTTCAGCGCTTTTTTCGGCCTCAGAAACGGGCTTTTCCTGTTTTTCCAAAGAGAACACCTTCATAACAGGCTTAATTTCCATTCCGGGAACAACTTTTTGAAAGCCTTCCACCAAAACTTTTTCGCCTTTTTTCAAACCTTCCGTAACCACAATCAGTTCACCGTTTTCAACACCGGTTGTCACACGACGGGACTCAAGTTTATTGCCTTCTCCGACAACCAAAACATAACGGCCCTGCAAATCCTGCTGCAAAGCAATCTGCGGAATAAGCAAAACCGTCTGCGGTGTTTTCTTTTTAATTTCAACATTGCCAAACTGCCCAGGAATCAAAGCCCCTTGAGGATTCGGGAAAATCGCCCGCATTTCCAATGTATTGACATATTCGTTCAAAGAAGAGTCTATAAAATTCAACTCGCCGACATGAGAATATTCCCGTCCGTTTGACCATTTAAACATCACATCCACCGAAGAAATATCCCGGTTCTTACCCAAAATATCCGTCAAAAGAAAGACATCGTTTTCACTGATGGAAAATAACGCGTAAATTGGATCAACACTCACAATCGTCGCCAAAACGCCGGAACTGGTCCCGATAAGTTCGCCTTCCGAAAAGTTGGATTTGCCAATGCGTCCGGAAATCGGCGCTTTAATTGTTGAATACTGCAAATCAATTTCAGCCAAATCAAGTTGAGCTTTTGCCTGAAGAACCGCAGAATTGCTTGTCAGATAAGCCGCTTGAGCATCATCCAGTTTAGATTCCGAAATATTCTTTGTTTTAAAAAGATTCTGCGCTCGATCATATTGAATTTTCGCATTTTTAGCGTTCGCCTCCGCCTTAGCAAGATCAGCCTTGGCCTGACGAACACGCGCCTGGTACGGCGCCGGGTCTATCTGGTAAAGAACCTCTCCTTTTTTTACCAAAGCCCCTTCCTTAAAAAATCTTTTTTCAAGATAGCCGCTGACTTGCGCCATCAATTCCACTTTATCCTTAGCCTCCACCTTTGCCACATAGTTCAAAGTCGGATAAATCTGCGCCTGAATTGTTTCAGCCACCTGAAACGGCATGATTTCCTGAATTTTCTGTCCAACCGACTTATCTTTGCAGCCGGCCGTCATCACTGTCAGAGAGGCTAAAAAAAGTGCCGCTATATTTTTTAATTTCAACATTTTCTTTCCTTACTTTACATTAAAACCCAACATTTGAAATTATACCGGAGTATATCAAATTTTCACATTTATACAAGCCTATAAAAAACATTTTATTTTTATATACATATATAATCAAAAAATCAAGAATTATTTTCTTGACTTTTTTTATGATACGGGTATGATGCTTTTCAAGTTTTGTTTTTTGTGTAAAAAAAGAGGGAAAAAATGGCAAAAGCAACCGTTATTCAAGTTAAGCTTGAAAGCACCGCCGGAACAGGGCATTTTTATGTCGCTTCTAAAAATCCGCGCACAAAGCCGGAAAAGATGAAAGTGCGTAAGTATGACCCGAAAGTGCGCAAGCATGTGGAATATGAAGAAAAGAAAATGAAATAGTTTTATTTTTTTCTAAAGAGCCTCCCTGTTGCGGGAGGTTTTTTTATTTTTTCTTTCTTATAAAAAACATGTCCGACGGAACTTATCGGTTTTCAAAAAAGTTCCATATCTTCTTCAAGAAAAATCCGCTTTAAAACAAAATGCTTTATCTGACGGCAAATCCGAAAAAAAAGAAGATATTTTGAAATTTATCTTCATATTTTTTAAAAAATTCTCATATTGTCTTGTTATCCGACTCCATATCTTTTTCGCCTCAATCGTTTTCCCAAAACGACACGTAATCCACTCCGATTTCCGTTTTCCAAAAAGATATAAAAATCACAAGAAGCCGCCATAGTACGGTAGGATAGATACTCTTTGCTTTTTAAATTCAAAAGCAGAAAGAACCTTCCTAAAACGACTTAAAGCCATAAGCATTACTTTGTTTTCCCAAATATAAACTGATATCCCAATCTGTATTTGCGTTTAAAGTTTTTCCAATCAATAAAAAAAGTTTGCAAAGACAAAAAAAATCTTCCCCCAAAAAGCAACGCTATTGTTTCACAAATTACGAGCAATTCATAAAAACAGCCGATGAAACAACACCTGTTTATGTTGAAGCGGATTTTTCAATCAAACTGACACCTGTACCCCGTCTCTATCCCTTTTTCAAGAAATTATCCAATTGGTGTAGATTTCAAAAATCTTACAATTAGATACCGGTGAAAAAAATTGATTAACATTAAACAGGCAACAGAAAATGTCCTTCAAAATATACCGGGAAAGAAACAATTATTTTCTTAAAATAATTTAAATTACCTATAAAATTAAGGTCCCTCTTATAAAAAGCTATAAGAGAAGCTTTCTTCCAAAACCACACTCTCCATCGGTTATTTTCAATTAGCAACCGGCCGATTTCAAGAAAACCTAAACGCCCGGAGAAAGCCTTTCCCTGATTTGCTCTACATGAGGCATTTTTTCAACAGGGCCGACACCGATTAAAGTTGGTTCCGACTTCAAAAGAATCCCCAAAACCTCCTGCAGACTGTCATTTGTCACTGCATTGATTTCGGCAACGGATTCCTCCACGGAAGAAACTTTATTTTTATCCAAAACCTGCTTTGCATTACGTTCACATCTGGCCGAAGTACTTTCCAATTTCATTAAAAGCTGTGCTTTCAACTGGTTTTGAGCCCGTTCAATCTCCTCTTTTGAAAAACCGTCCTGAGCCTTAACCAATTCATCGGCCAAAACATACAAAAGTTCATGAGCTTCTTCCTCCCCGGTTCCTGCATACACCATAAAATTCCCCGCATCCTGAAAAGCACGGGCATAAGCGAAAATGGAATACACCATTCCCCTTTTTTCCCGTATCTCCTGGAACAAACGGGAAGACATGCCTCCTCCCAGAATTGTCGCAAGAATCTTCTGAGACATATACAACGGATGATGCAAGCTGACCCCGTCCATTCCCAAAAGCAGATTTACCTGTTCAATCGGGCGAACCTCCATAAACTCACCGCCGTGATAAACTGCTTTCTGGATATTATCTCCCCCTTCGGTCCGCAATTTGGAAAACATTTTTTCCGCCTTTTCCACCATGAATTCATGAGAAACATTCCCGGCCGCCGACAAAACCAAACGGTCCGCCGTGTATTCGCGATGCATATATTCCCTTAACTGCTCCGACGAGATAGCGGACACCGTCTCTTTGCTTCCCAAGACAGGGCGTCCGACCGCCTGATCCGGATAAGCCACCGTCCCGAAATAATCAAAAATAATATCGTCCGGAGAATCGTAAGCCCGGCCGATTTCCTGTAAAACGACAGACTTTTCCTTTGCCAGTTCCTGCGCGTCCATGGTGGAGTTCTGTAAAATATCCGCAACAATATCCAGCCCCAGCAATGCATCCTGCTTAAGCATCTTCACATAATACGCCGTCTTTTCCTCGGAAGTATAGGCATTCATATACCCGCCGACATTTTCCACTTCCTCGGCGATTTGAAGAGGCGTCCTTCTCGTCGTCCCCTTAAAAGCCATATGTTCCAATAAATGCGAAATACCGGAAATATCCGGCGTTTCCAAACGGGAACCGACACCGCACCACACCCCCAGGGAAACCGTTTCAACCTCTTTCATTGTATCCGTCACAACACGCAAACCGTTCGGCAAACGAGAAACCTGTATCATTTTAACCTCTTTTTCAAATTTTTTTATCAATTCAATACAATGACTTAAATTCCGCCTGTTTCAAGACACAAAAATCCCCTTCGCGAGAAGGAGATTTTTGTTGATACCTTTACTTATTTCATTCCAATCGGGAAAATTTGAACCGTCCCGGCGGGAATGGAATCGCTGCTAACCGCCTCTTCGGCATTCAAAGCCCCTCCCGAAGCAGGTCTTGGTGTAGCGGAAACCGGTCCTTTCGGCGCTGGACGGGGAGACGGCGCGGCCTCCTTTGAATTCATATAAACCGGACGACCGACCTCATGAATGGACGGAATCTGTCCCCGCGCGTTCATCAACGCTTTTTCATAAGATTCTTTCTGATTTTGAATATGCTCCTGAAGAGCAGCCTTGTCTCCCTGAAGGACTTTATTTTCCTCCCTCAGTTTTTCATACTCGGCGATATCCTGTTTTTCAAAAGAGTTAGCATCATTTTGCAAAGAAGTAAAACGCAAAAGAGCGTACCCTACCCCGCCGCCTCTGGACGCCTGAGAAGTACCTATGGTATAATGCGCCCCAATTAAACCGTAATCCAAATCAATGTAATCCACGGAATATGTCATATTAACGGCCGTCCGTCCCTGCGCCGTAAAGTCACAGTTAAAGCCCGGCGTCTCAATACGAATTGAATCCGCGCTGGAAACCTTCATCCGGCTGACCGCCGCCTGACAGGAAGGCCTTGTGTCATTGTTTAAAGTCATCGTATAATCAAAAGACATTTCCAAAGCGGAGGAACGGTGAGCCGGTTTAACATCCAGAATTTTTGCAGATTCAACAAAGACCTTCACCGGCGTAATACCGGACATGACATTGAATTCCAACCCGTTTTCATAACAAACGCGATGCACCTGGTCTGCCTCGCACAATAAAACCGGCTGGCCCACATTATTTTCAAAAAAGGAAACAAGTTGATTATACAAAAACTCCCGCGTCATCGTCTGAGAAGCGGCCGCGCATTGCCTATCACGGCAAACAACAACGGAAGTGGGGGTAATCGCCTGCGCCGATGCGTTTTGAGCCAGGACGAAAGCGGACAAAGCAAGAACGGATTTTATGGAGTTATTCATTTGTTTTCTACCTTATTTGACCTGATATAAGTATCTTTTAAGCACATTATGCATTTTTTTGCAATTATATTCTTTTATTTTTTACCATTTTCTTTATTTTTTTTCCCCTTTCCTCGTTTTCATTCAACCGGAAGACAAATGATAAAAATTCCAAATACTTAAAACGGAAAGAGCGGCCGTTTCAGCCCTTAAAATCCTCTCGCCCAAGTTTAACGGGCTGACGAAATCAAAATAAGAGAGCAAATTCAACTCTCGCGAAGAAAAACCGCCTTCCGGCCCTATCAAAAACGCCACTTTTTTCTCAACCGGCGGCAAAAACCGTTTTTTTCCCCGCTCGCTTAAATAACACAAAGTTCTTTCACCGTCCCAATTTTTCAAAAGTTCCTCCAAAAAAACGGCGGGATATATCTCCGGGATTGTCAACCGTTCGCTTTGCTCGCACGCCTCCACGGCAATCAGCCGGAACCTGTCCAAATTCAAACGGGAAACATTGGTTCTCTCCGTTATGACCGGTATCATTTTTGACACGCCAAGCTCCGTCGCCTTTTGAACCATCCAATCCATCGGCTCCTTTTTAATCGGCGCGAACAGAAGCCAAGCATCCAAACCTTCCTGCGCCGGCTGGTCTTCCAGAAGGGAAACCATCATCAAAGAAGCACGCTTCTTCCCTTCAGGCATAAAAACACCTTCCCACAAACCTTGCCGACCGTTGAACGCCAAAACCTTTTCGCCTTCGCGAACGCGCATGACATGAGACAGATAATGAAAATGTTTTTCCTCCAGCGGCGTTTTTTCATTAAGGACAAACGGCGCATCCAAATAAATGCGAGGCATTTCATCCCTTCCTTTCAAAGAAAACGATTGTTAAATCATCCGAAATCGGCCGACGGACGGAAGAAAAGAAACCCTCCGTAATACCTTTTATCGCCTGTTCGGCGCTGCCGGCGGAAAAATGAGGAAATGTCTTGTCCCAAAATTCCCCTTCTTTCATCTGCTTTCCTTCCAAATTCGGCGTTTCAATCAAAGCGTCACTGTATAAAAGAAATTTCGTTCCCCTTTCAAAAGGAACCTCCTTTCTTTCATAAACAATGTCTTTTTTAATTCCCAAAGGCATTCCGAAAGCGGTCAAAAGCATTTTATCCCCGCCGGGGGAAAGATATAAAGGACCCGGGCATCCGGCGCCGGAAAAAACCATTTTATTCTTTTTTAAATCCAACATCCCCAGAAGAAAAGTTGCAAACTGCCCCCGCGGCAAAAGCCGGCAAAGTTGCTCATTCAAAAACGCCAGACACACCTCCGGCCGTTCAAACAAAACAGGGCTCATCTGATTGGTCAGAGCATCCAACCGAAAAGTATTCAAAGATGCCGACACGCCATGCCCGGAGAAATCGCAAATATAAAAAGCCAGTTTTGAATCGTCTATGGGTATCAGTTCCCAAAAGTCGCCTCCAAGCTTGGAAGAAGGTTCAAAATAAAATGCAATGTCTATTTTATAAGTCTCCCGCACGCCGCGCAGCATTTCCTCTTTCGGAAGCAAGTCCTTCTGCATCCTTTGAGCCAAAGCCAACTCCTCGTTAATCTGTTCCAGCTGCATCTCCAACTTTGAAATTAAAAGCTTGTTTTCCAAATGGACCCGCACTCTTGAGAAAAACTCCAAAGGATTGATGGGTTTCGTAATAAAATCCGTCGCGCCGGCACTAAAAGTCTTGTCTCTGGCCTCCCGCGTATCGCTTGCCGTCTGAATTAAAACGGGAATATCCTTCGTTTCATCCGCCGACTTTAAATGATGCAACACCTCATACCCGTCCATACGAGGCATCGTGATATCCAAAATCACCAAATCCGGCTGAAAAGAAACAACCTTTTGCAAACCTTCCACCCCGTCGCGAGCCGTTTCAATCCGGTTGATTCCGATGACATTCAACAACCGGCGGACCATAATCAGATTACTCTGGTTATCTTCAACAATCAGCACTTTTGACACACCCAAATCGGGATGTCGGGCGGCATTCTCCCTCTTCCGGTTTTCTTCGGCAGAAGCGGCAAAACTTTCATAAGGCGAAGTATCCGCCGTATGTTCTTTTTCTTTCAGACTGAAAGTCAAAGTGATTTCTCGCCCGAAATCGTCCAAAGTACAGGAATCGGCAATTCCCGCGATAATTAAAAGCCCTCTGCCGGATTTGCCCCGACCGCAGGAAGCAAGCGTCGCATTCTGTCCGCCGCTTGCCGGCATTTGGTAACCGACGCCTTCGTCTCTGATTCGGATTTCCAACTTTTTCCGGTTCCAACTGGCTAGAATTTTAAGGCTCTTGTCCGCATACGCGGGATTATTGATTCTTTCATCTAAAAGGCGGCCGTATTCCGCCAAAACCAAAGCAGACTGGCGATACTCGCTACCTATTTGAAGATTGCCGTGAATAAGACCGTTAACAATCGCTTCGTGAAGCGCGAAATGAATCCCCATTATCCTTGTTTTGGAAAGGGAAAGCCTTTTGCTTAAAGCTTCTACAAAAATTTCCGCTATGTTTACATTGTAAACAACGGGAGACGTCAGCAATACCCCCATTTTATGAAAACTTTTCGGAATACTCGCCACCTTTGCAAAAAAAGCGGCAATCGCCTCTTTATGACAGCGACTGTCCACCACGCTTTCCACGGAATGGAAAAGAACATCAGCCAGATTCTCCTCCGTTACGCAAGATAACAGAACGGACAGACGGGAAGGAATCTCCTCCGGCAGTTTTCCTTTAAAAAAGGGAGTTTCCTGTGACGGCCATAAAGGAAGTCTGCTGACGGAAGCGATTTCACGCGTCCGTTTTGCTGAAGTTTTCTCATCCGCTGTCAGATAAAGCATTTTTCTTCCCCGTTTTCCGTTTTGCCGTTCTTTTCTTGAACTTTAATCGCCTTTTTGAGCTTTAATTGCCGAAAGCAGGATATAATTTTCCCCGCCTTCCGACAGTTTTAACAGGCGTATTGCCATGTTTTTAAAAGACTTTTTCGTTACCGTCCCCTTAAGGGTTCTTATATCCTTTCTTTTTTTAGTTTGCTCAAAGACTGCCGTTAACAAACCTCTAAGCGGTCTTTGATAAAACTTTCCGTCTTTTTACCGAACGGGACGGGCCGACAGTATTTCCCCTGCCTCCCAAAGCCTGTTCAAAAACTTTTCAGGTCCCGTTTTCAACCCCATTTGCCTTCGCCGCCAGCTGGCATCCGCAAACAAGTCTCCCGGCATTTCCTGTCAAAAACATTGAAACGACAGCTCGCTTATCACCATTTTTACTTTTCCAAGGTACAACACTTTAAAAAAAAAGAAAGCCAAAAATAAAAAAACTAACTTATTTTTGCAATTTTGCAGATTTCCGCCTGTAAAACCTCCAATCCCGTTTTCTTTTCACCACTGGTCAGCAGAACTTCCGGATACATCGCCGGATGCTTTTCAGCCAAAGACCGTACCGCACAGACAGCTTCCTGTGCCTGCGAAGGGCTGATTTTATCCGCTTTTGTCAAAACAACTTGATAAGCAACGGCCGCTTTGTCCAGAACCTCCATGGCATCAAGATCGTTTTTCAAGACACCCTGACGCGCGTCAATCAAAAGAAATACGCGCCGCAAAGGCACTCTGCCTTTCAAATAGTCAAAAATCAGTCCCGTCCAGTTTTTT
>CASFRQ010000015.1 GCA_949296785.1 uncultured Alphaproteobacteria bacterium | reverse complement strand
TACGACGGAACAAGTTTTATTTTAACAAGGGTAAAGGCTTGGAATTGATGTTTTTTGAGCAAAAATTTTTCAAAGAGGGCGGTTTTCGGCCGACTCTTTTTCCTATGCTTTTCCTTGCGGCGGCAAAACATTGCCTCCGGTATATCATTTTGGAGTTTAGAATTTCATGTCAAAGAAAATGCTTATTGATGCCACGCATCCGGAAGAAACCCGCGTGGTTGTTGTTCAGAACAATAAAATACAGGACTTAGATGTAGAAACATCTATTAAAAAACAAATCAAAGGAAATATTTATCTGGCTAAAGTTATCCGCGTGGAGCCTTCCCTTCAAGCGGCATTTGTTGATTATGGCGGAAACCGGCACGGTTTTTTGGCGTTTAACGAAATTCACCCCGACTATTATCAAATTCCCGTTGCAGACAGGGAAGCTTTAAAGAAAGAAATAAAAGACCGCGAAAAAGAACAAGAGGAAAAAGCAGAGGCAGTTTCCTCTTCGGAATCCGAAAAAGCTGATGAGGTGTCCTCCGTTCAGGAGGAAAAGGCTCCGGAAGTCAGAAAACGCGGGCGTAAGAAGAAATCTCAGCCTTTGGAACAGGAGACGGCTGCCGTTTCGGAACCGGTTCAGGATGAGAATACTGAATCGGAATTAAAAGAAAAAGAGGAAGTTAAGAAAGAATCGGACGCTTCTTTCGCCGATTCGGATAATGAGTTGGAGGATTTTAGAAAAATCCATTCCGTCCATTTGAAAAAATATAAAATTCAGGAGGTTATTCATCATAATCAAATTCTCCTTGTTCAGGTTGTGAAAGAGGAGAGAGGGAATAAAGGAGCCGCGTTGACGACTTATTTGTCCTTGGCGGGAAGGTATTGCGTTTTAATGCCGAATAACTCAAGAGGCGGCGGCGTGTCCCGCAAGATTGTGAATTTGAAAGACCGTCGGCGTTTAAAGGATATTGTTGAAAAGCTTCCTTTGCCGGAGGATATGTCTGTTATTGTGCGGACGGCCGGCAAGGAAAAAACGAAAGCGGAAATTAAACGTGATTTTGATTTTTTAATGAAAACATGGTCGCAGATAAGGGATAAAACGCTTAATTCGCTGGCCCCTTCTCTTATTCATGAAGAAGGCAACATTATCAAACGCTGCTTAAGGGACGATTATAATCAGGATATTGAAGAAATCCTTGTGGATGGTGAGGAAGGTTATAAAACGGCGAAAGAGTTTTTTAAACTCCTGATTCCCAGCCATGCGCGAAAAATAAAACAATATAAGGGGATGATACCTCTTTTTCAGGAATATCAGGTGGAAGAGCAACTGGAAAATCTGCATAACCCCGTAGCTCAGTTAAAATCCGGTGGTTATCTGGTGATTAACCAGACGGAAGCGTTGGTGGCAATTGATGTCAACTCCGGTCGGGCGACAAAAGAAAGAGATATTGAGGAAACAGCTCTGAAAACAAACCTGGAGGCCTGCGATGAAGTTGCGCGACAGCTGAAGCTGAGAGATTTGGCGGGGTTGGTCGTTATAGATTTTATTGATATGGACGAAGCACGCAATAATCATGCCGTTGAAAGAAGGATGAAAGAGGTTCTGAAAGACGACCGTGCCCGTGTCCAGATGGGGCTGATTACGGGGTTTGGTTTAATGGAGTTGTCCCGTCAAAGGCTGCGTTCCAGTTTTTTAGAGACAAATCATATTGTATGTCCTTACTGTAACGGGCAAGGTATTATCCGTTCCGTTGAATCCTGCGCTTTGCAGAAGCTCCGGCTTTTGGAAGAAACGGCCCTTAAGGCGCCGGGACGGGAAATTACTTTGACTTTGAAACCTGAGGTCGCGCTTTATCTTTTAAATCATAAGCGTATGGAATTGGCGAATTTGGAAAAGAATTACGATTTGACGATTACGGTCCAATCGGATACCAGTTTGTTCCAGCCGACGGAGTATCGGTTAGAGTCTTTTGTGAAAGGAAAACCGCAACAGGGTATTTCTGTTATCCAGGGAAATTCCAACTCAGCGGCGCAGGATGCAAAGGACGATCGGAAGAAACAGAAAAACGGTAAAAAGAAAAATAAGAACTGTCCGGAACAAAGAACTGAACAAAACGGACAGAGTCAGGGAAAGAAAAACTTCAATAAACAGGAAACGGTAAAAGACAATGTTTCTTCTTCTGATACGGAGGAAAAAGAAATCGGGGCGCCGGCCGGTTCAACGGGGGCAATAGGCGGGAAAAACAACCGCCGTCGTAAATTCCATAAAAACCGTTCAAAAGGTTCTTCTTCTGAAATTGTTTCGGAAGTTTTGCATGTTGAAACGGAAAAGGAGTATGACATTGTTGAACCTTTGAGCGAAGAGGAAGGGCTTTGGTCAGAAAACAATAGGAATGAACTTAGGCAGGAGAAGAAGGAAAAAAACAGCGAGGCATCTTCTCATCCGGTTGTCATTCAAGAGGGTGGTGAGGTTTTTTCAGAGAATGTCGTCTTAGATAACGAATCGGATAATATGACGGACGGAAAAAAGAAGACTCTTTCGCGTCGGGAAAACAAGAATGGTCGAAAAAAAGGAAACAAAATCTCTCATAAAAAAGAACAAGAAGGGATTCTAATGACCGGAGAGAAAGTGTGGGATGAACCTTCTTTCAAAGTGGTGTCTCAAACTTCTTTAAGTGAATTTGAAGAACAGTCTCATACCAGAGCCAATCGGAAACGAGCAGATAAAAAGGGCGAGGGTAAAGAAGGTATTGTTGTGAATTCTGCCGAAACAGAGAATCGTAAGGAGAATTCCGAACTTTCATCTGATATTCGCTCCGAAAGAGGCGAAAATTCTTCGCAAGAAGAATTGGCTGATGTTTCCGTAGCGGCGTCAAAGCCTGTTAAAAAGAAAAAAGGTTGGTGGCAGAAAATTATCAGTTAAAAGGTTAAGGGAAAAAGCACGTTAAGCTGATGCTTGGAAATTAAAAGGCGTGAAGTTTTTTCGTGAAGATTTTCTCTTTGTTAAAACCGCAGTTTTTTGAAAGGCTGCGGTTTTTTTATGATTTGAAGATAACACGGCGAACGAGGGCAGGTAAATTTAGGCCATACTAAATCTTCGCAATATATAGGGATGAAGGAAGAAGTAAGGGATAGTAAACAAAGCCAGCGATGTCTTATTGCTCTTATCAAAATACCGTCAGAAGATATTG
>CASFRQ010000014.1 GCA_949296785.1 uncultured Alphaproteobacteria bacterium | reverse complement strand
TTTTTCCTTCGGGGATTATTTTAAAGAAGAGGCGATTGCTTACGCTTGGGAATTTTTAACGAAAGAGTTGGAAATCCCGGCCGACAGAATGTTGGCAACCGTCTACCATTCGGACGACGAAGCTTACAATTTATGGAAAAAAATCGCCGGTTTCGGGGATGACAGGATTATCCGTATCAACTCCAACGCCAACTTTTGGCAGATGGGGGACACGGGGCCTTGCGGGCCGTGTTCCGAAATCTTTTACGACCACGGGGAAAAATACTGGGGCGGCCGCCCCGGCACGCCGGAAGAGGACGGTGACCGCTTCATTGAAATCTGGAATTTGGTGTTTGATCAGTTTGAAGATCTGCCGGACGGACGGAGAATTGAACTGGCCCGCAAAAGCATTGACACCGGCGCCGGCTTGGAAAGGTTATCCGCTTTAATGCACGGCACCAACGATAATTTTGAAATTGACATTTTTAAGAATATCATTGAAAAAACGGCTCGCCTGACCGGTAAAGATCCGTATCATGAGTACAAAGCCTCCTTCCGCATTATCGCGGATCACCTACGTTCTTCCTGCTTCTTAATTGCGGACGGCGTTTTCCCGTCCAACGAAGGGCGCGGCTATGTTCTGCGCCGGATTATGCGCCGGGCGATGCGCCATGTGTATTTAATCGGATATCAAGGGATTTTGATGTATCAGCTGGTGCCGTTCCTGATTGAGGAAATGGGCGAAACTTACCCCGAGCTTATTCGCGCGCAAACGCTTATTACCGATCTTTTGAAATCCGAAGAAACCAAATTCCGCCAGATGCTGGAAAGAGGGTTAAAGCTCCTGGACGCAGAGTCTGCTTCCCTGAAAAGCGGGGACAGCCTGTCCGGCGAGGTGGCATTCAAACTGTATGATACTTACGGCTTCCCGCTTGATTTAACGCAAGAATCTTTGCGGGCGCAGAATATTTCCGTAGATGTTTCGGGATTTGAAGCGGCCATGAACCGCCAAAAAGAAGAAGCGCGCAAGGCTTGGGCCGGGTCCGGAGACAGTGCGACCGAAACCGTCTGGTTTGATGTGAAAGAAAAAACCGGCGGTACGGACTTTTTGGGCTACACAATGCATGAGGCGGACGCCAAAGTTCTGGCAATTGTCAAAGACGGCAAGGAAATGGCCTCCTTATCCAAAGGGGAAAAAGGATGGATTGTCTTTAATCAGACACCTTTTTACGGGGAAATCGGCGGACAGGTCGGCGATACGGGCGTTCTGCACGCCACCTCTTGTTTCGGCCGGATTACGGATACTCAAAGAAAACTGGGAGACTTGTTCGTTCATGAAACAGAGCTGGAAAAAGGAACTTTAAACAAAGGGGACGATGTGACTTTAAGCATTGACCTCAAAAGGCGCGAACAAATCCAGCGGCACCATTCGGCGACCCACTTGCTTCAAGCGGCGTTGCAGCAGGTGTTGGGAACCCATGTCGCGCAGAAAGGTTCCTATGTCACGCCGGAGTATTTCCGTTTTGACTTTACCCATTCCAAAGCGATGACGCCGGCAGAGATAATGAAGACCGAAAAACTCGTCAATGAAATGATTTTGGTCAACAGAGATGTTCATATCCGGATGATGAGTCAGGAAGAAGCCGTCAAAACCGGCGCTATGGCGTTGTTCGGCGAAAAATACGGGGATGAAGTCCGCGTGGTCTTTATGGGCGAAGGGGAAGATTGCCTTTCCAAAGAACTGTGCGGCGGCACCCATGTTTCGCACACGGGGGATATCGGCTTTTTCAAAATTATTTCCGAATCGGCGGTCAGTGCCGGCGTACGCCGGATTGAGGCCAGAGTCGGGCTCAGTGCGCAAGAGTATGTTTACACTTACGAAAACATGCTGAAGAAAATATCCGAATTCCTGCGTATTCCGCCGGAGGAAGCTTTTCAGAAAATCCAGAACCTGGCGGAGGCGAAAAAACATTTGGAAAAGGAACTGTCCGCTTTAAGACAGAAATTCGCTCTTGGCGGAGGCATGCCGGAAAATGAAGGCCAAACCTCTTCGGCCGGAGATATTGAAACCGTCAACGGCATTCCTTTTGTCGGTCGCGTGTTTCAAAACATCCCCACCAAAGAGATGAAGGGAATGGTTGACACTTTCAAAACCAAGGTAAAATCCGGCGTCATCGCGCTCATCAGCACGGAGGAAAAGAAAGCTTCCATCGTTATCGGCGTCACGGACGACCTGACGGGAAAAATCAATGCCGTTGATTTGGTGCGCAAAGCCTCCGTCGTTTTGGGCGGACAAGGCGGCGGCGGACGGCCGGATATGGCGCAGGCGGGCGGCTCCAATCCCTCAAAAGCGCAAGAGGCTTTGGAAGAAATAAAAACTTCCCTCTAACGACTAAAAAAAGAGAAGAGCAGCCAACAAAAAACGCCGTCCTTTTTACAAATCGTAAAAGGGACGGCTTTTGTAAAGACAAGGAATTTTACGGAAACCGAAAAATAAACATCCCCCTTTTTATCGTCAAAAACGACTTTTTTTTCGGAACCGATTTTTCTCCGATAGACTAAACAAAGATTCATTTTTACGGCCAAACAAGTATTGAAAAAATTATTCTTACTCTGCCGAAATAAACGAATATTCTTTTCGTCCCCGAAAACAGAGAATCTTCATAAATATAAACAACGAAAGAACAATCGTTTTAACCGAGATAAAAACAGAAAAAGGAAACTTTCCGTTTACTTCTCCGATTTATCTTTTCAAAACTTCTTAATTTTAAAAAACTGAACTCCTGACGCCTTTCCGTTCCGGTGTTTTTAATTTCATTCTTTATAAAAAAAGCTTAATAATCCAAACTCTTAAAAATAACTTTTAAGAGTTTTATTATTTATTTTTTCTTCCAATAAGAATGTCTTGATATCCTCTTCAAGGCGGAGGCGGATTTTTCCGGTTTCATGTCCGGATTTTCCGGCTGTTTTTATAATGACAGTTTACTACCCTCCGCCTACTTTCTTTTTATGCGCTTTCCTGTAAAAATAATGAAAAATATCAGAATTTTTCAAAAAATTATTTTCTAATCGTTTGCCTTCTTATGAAACCAGGCATCTGATTTTTTCTTTGTGTTAATCTGCCAAAGGTAGTCAAAGCGGTCTTGGTATTCTTTCACAGTATCTCTGTCATCTATGAAAAAAACACAATTTTCACTGTTTTTCTTTGTTGCGGGTTCCGTCCAGTTATAGGAACCGGACGCGGCTATTTCCCCGTCATAAATTGAAAATTTGTTGTGTTCAATCTTATTTTTTGAATGAACTCGGATATTAATACCGGCTTCGTACAGTTCTCTGACTTTTGATTTTTTATTGGAAGCCTGCAGCCTGTCAGTCAAAATCCGTATCTTAACGCCCCTCTGATCTGCTCTTTTCAAGGCTTCAACAATATTCTCATTGTTAATTGCATAGACCGCAGCGTCAATCTTTTCCCGACTTTCGTCAATCAGCCTGACAATATTCTTTTCACACCTGGGTGAAGGTGAAAAAAACACCCGCGTATCCGCAAAAGAGCAGCCGACAAGCATCAGAAAAAAAATAAAAAACAAAGATTTTAATATTTGGCACATCATTTTCTCAATCTCACTCTCACAAATATTATAAAGAAAAAGAAAAGAAACAACAGAAAAAGTTTCAGAAATGATTTTTCAGAAAAGACATTGGAGACACGGACAAAGACAGAAAACATCTTAAAAAACGATGAAGGACAGGCTTTATCAGAGACGGACTATCCGAAAAGACGCTGAGAAACTTTATCAAAACGAGGATAAGTAAAATGCATATAAGGTATTTCAAATCACTCAGATAAGAGGAAGGCTACGGCGATAATATCTATCCGACACGATATTTTTATAAAAATAAAAAAACTTTTCTTTTATCCTTAAAAAACAGACAGAAGCGTTAAAGAAAAATATACGGAATACCGGATACGGACGAGTCCGGAAGAAATACAAAATCCGAATCTGCTCGCTAAAGTGAAAGAAAAGCATGTCTGCTCTTTAATAAATGAACAGCAATAAAGGAATGAATGCAGACAAGGAACAAATAGTACTGAGTAAAGCAAAGAAAACCCACAAGCACAGAGGCAAAGATAAGTACGATTATAAGTACGGAACATTTTCAGGAAAAAACAACCGGTACCGTGTCCGGGATAAATCCGGAAGAGGCAACGGAATATCGCTTGATAATACAAAGGCATTTTATAAACAAACAGAAAAAATAGATTTAAAAGGAAAAACTATTAACACATTAAAAATTTTCAGTATTCCATACTTTTTAATATAAAGAAGAATTCCTCTGGAATTTCTTATATCTGTTCTCATGCTCTTCACCATACAGGATTGATTGGTTTGTCCGAGAAACGGCAATATTCTTTTAACACAAGAGAGAAAGCGATATTCCGGCATCAAAGTTACAGAAACTTGCACTCATGTCTTAAGTAATGACAAAAGAAAAACATTAAAATCTGTCTTTGAAGATTATAAAATCCTGTGCAAAAATGGGTATATTTTAACCCATTAAAGCTAATAAAAGTAAATTTTAGAATTTTTCCAAAAAAACATAAAACCCTCGGAAAACCAAGGGCTTAATGGTGCCGCTTAGGAGACTCGAACACCCGACCCACGCATTACGAATGCGTTGCTCTACCAACTGAGCTAAAGCGGCATTGATTTTCTTTTATACTTATTTCTTTTAAAAATCAACAGAAAAATAACTTTTTCATAAAATACTTTTTTAAGAAAAAAATTAATTTTTATAAGAAACTTTTAAAGAACTTTTCTAGATAACTGCCACATTTTATCAAAGTCTCAAACAAAAAGCCCCGGAAAAAAGATAAAATTAAAGCCCCCTCTTTCAAAGGGGGCTTTTCATACTCATATCATTTAGAATGTTACAGAAAAATTACCTCCGGTATCATAATCTGTTTCTTTCATATTATGAACATCCTTCGTATAAGTCCTGTTTGTAACCGCCCCACCTTTTCCGTAAACTTTTTGATAAGTCTCCAAGTCTCTGGTACCATTACCCTCCTCATCAAAAGTTTCTGTAGAGGCAATACCGACTTTTACATGATCCGCCGCTTCAACTTCCGCTTCTTGAGTTGTTTCCACAATTTTCCAATTTTCATCATGTTTTGTTTGAGAAGATATGGCATAAGCATCACCTTCAACACCGGCATAAGTTTCGGCACCAGAGAACTCTCCGTCTTTCTTATCAACTTGCCCGCCAAGCGTTACCGTATTACCGTCATAAGTAGCATCTGCGACAACCGCCGTGGAAGAATTACCTTCCGTATCAGAAGAATAGCCGACTTTACTTCCCCAATTTTCGGCATCTACACCCGCCATAGTCGTTTGTTCCACATAATCCCCTTTTGTCCGAACATCCGTAGAAGCCGTCAAGTTCGTTCCCTCAGCAACTTCAACACTGACATCTCCGTGAGTTTTGGATGATAAAACCTGTCCCTCTTCATCCAACTTTACATCCGTTCCGGCGCCAACCTTATAGCCGTCACCGCGAGCACCGACATCGGCATAAACCGTCGTAACTTGCTCTCCTCTTCTGTTTGTCCGAGTAGCATAACCAGAATCTTGAGAAATTTTGTTTCCTCCCACGTTCAACCTGGTTGAAGTCCCAGCTCTATGGCCGACAATACCTTCATTTCCCTTAATATCCAACCCGGCCGTTGCTTTTTGAGACCAACCTTTTCCTTTGACACCGGCTCCGGCATCAACCTGATGAACTAATTCACCTTTGCTGTCTTTATAGAAACCATATCCGGCACTTTGGCTGATAGAAATATTGTCATTTACTTTTTGAGAACCGGAATATTTGGTTTTCAAAGAATTTACACCTTTTTCATCAAAGCCGACTTTGGCATTCGCCGCCTGTTTCCAACCGTTACCGGAAACCGTCGTCCCGCCGGAAACCGTATGATTAAACTTACCATCGGAACCTTTTTTAATACTGTAACCGGTATTGCCGCCCAAACGAACATTGTCAGCCACTTTTCCGGAACCTGAGGCCTTTACGCCCGCACTGACAATACCTTCGCCTTCACGAACTTTCATATTTCCGCTTAAACCCGCGCTGACAGGGCGGGACCCGTACCCGACCCCGGCTGTGATATTATGCGTTGCAACACCTTTAGAATTATAACGCACGGAATCACCGACATTGGAAGAAATCTTCTGTCCGTTTGCCGTCTTTGTCGTCGTCCCTCCGCTGACATTGTAAGAAGCAACCTTTCCATCTTTCCAAGTAATACCGGCATTGGCTTTTGCCTTTGTGTTATCAGTAATATTTCCCTTTACTCCTCCTGCCAAAGAGGCTGAAGTGATTTCATTGTTCTTCGTTGCAATTGCGCCGGCAGCACTGCCATACTTACCGCGGACAGAAGCCGTTGTTCCCGTCGTAACATTACCCGCCGCGTCTTTAGCAACGGACAAACCACCGCCCAACCTTGTTCCGCTGATATTACCGGAAGCAGCTATTTTACTGGATACATTACCACGATTATCTACTTTGACTTTCGCGTTCGTTCCCCAGTTTTTACCGGAAACTCCGGCATTAACATTATGAACAACCTTGCCGTCTTTATTCGTAGAGACACCAATGCCTCCACCCAAATTCAATCCGGCCAATTTGGCGCTACCAGACAGCGAAGAGTTTGTAGATGTAACTTTTCCATCCGCCAAATTAACCCTGCCGCCGGCACCAATCTGCCCTTTGCCAATTTTTACATTTGTGGAAGCACCGACAGTATGAGTTACCCTGCCGGAAGCATCTCTGGCGCCGCCGACATCAGCCTTAATTTTTGCATCGCCGACTCTGAAATTACCGCTGACATTAGCATAGGAAGAAGTCCTCTTGCCATCCTGGAAAGAAGCGCCCCCTTTCGCCGTCACTTTTTGACCGCCGAAATTCCCAGTCGTTTTTGTTCCGAAAGATACCCCGCCGGAACTATTTGTCTTAACATTACCACTGGTTCCAATTTTAACACCGTCGGCAATCTGCGCGGAAACGCCGGCTTTTGTATTCGTAGAAACAACCTTTGTTCCCTCCATCTTAATATTCGTTCCGCCGTTCAGGTTAACACCGGCAATCTTTGTACTGCCGGAAGTTCCGAGGGAAGTTTTAACTTTACCGTCTTTTCCTTGGCCGATTTTTATATTCGCGCCCAAAGCCGAATTATCCCCAAGTTTTCCGGAACCGCCGGCGGAAGCATTCCAAGACGTCCCCGAGCTACCGAATCCTACATTACCGCCAACATTAATCGTTCCTTTACCAACCTTTATAGCGGAAGAAGTTCCGATAGTTGTATCCACCTTTCCGTCTTTTCCAACTTTCAAACCGATATTACTACCGATTTTTGTGTTTCCCACTTTCATGTTGCCACCGACATTCGCCGAAACGGAACCATCGGAATTAAAACCGACTTTCAACTCAATCTTTTGACCGTTCGGTCCTTTCAGAGCCAAGTTTGAATTAATAGAAATTGTCCCGTCCTTATTAAATTTCAGGCCAATACCGCCGCTCAACCCCAACCTGTCCGTAATTTTACCGCCACCGGAAAGCTTTGTACTGCCGGAAATTTTACCGTCTTTGCCAACACGCATATTTCCACTGGCTCCAACCGAAGCCGAGCCATGTTTTGTATTAAATTTTGTTGTTGTGGAGGCAGACCCCGAAACACTCCCGTTACTGGAAACTCTCATTCCTCCGGAAGTCGTCGTACTGGCGTCATCATTCCATTTTGTCTTATTGGAAGCACTCAAAGACCCGGAAGTACGTCCATCACTTCCGGTATCAAAACTGCCGGACACAGTTGTTTTGGATTTTTTATCGCCACTGTTTTTTGAAGAAGCATTTTCCCCGGAAGAAGCCAACGCCCGCTCTTCCCGAGCCGCGTCTCTCTCCCGCGCCCGACGCTCAGCCTTTCTTTTTGCCACCAACCGCTCAAGCAAATCCGGCTGTGTCCTGGCCGCCAAAGCCTGTTCCATCGGGAAAGCCAAGCCAAAAGAGAGGATTAAACAAATATAAAGACCTTTTTTGAAATGAGAGAGAGTCATAACATTTCCTCCTGGTACAATAATCTATTTTTTATAGAATACCCTTTTTTTTTGTATTTGTCAATTCGTTAAATGAAACGCACCGTTTAAAAAAACGATGCGTTTTCTAAGGAAGATTCCCTCTTTACTTTCAAAAGAGAAGACTCTTCCACCGATTAAATATCCAAGTTCATCACTTTTAAAGCGTTATCCTGGATAAAGTCCTTGCGAGGTTCCACAACATCTCCCATCAAAGTGGAGAACACCTGATCCGCCTCGTCCAAATGATCCACCCGAACCTGAAGAAGGTGCCGCGCCTCGGGATCCAAAGTCGTCTCCCACAGTTGTTCCGGGTTCATTTCGCCCAATCCTTTATAACGTTGGATGGCAATCCCTTTCTTTCCGGCGGCGTCAATCGCTTCAATCAAGGACACAGGACCTTTAATCGTGACTTCTCCGTCCTTTGTTTTTAAAAGAGCGGGCTTCATGTAAAATCCCTGAAGATTTTCCTTCATTTCGCCCAACTTGCGCGCTTCCATGCTATTTAAAGCAATCTTGTCCACATGATACGCTTCCGTCACGCTTCTTAAAGTACGACAGAACTCATACCCCTTTTCTTCATCATAAGAACAGGTCCAGCCGCGCTCATATTCCTCTTCCAACGCATCCAGACGGTCTTTAAAAGAATCATCGTACACTTTTTGAGAAGAGAACATCCCCGCAATCGCCATTTGCTCCACAATATACGCCGGCACATGATGCGACAGGTTATAGATTAAATCCCGCGCCTCCTTTGCCTGTTTGACACGTTCTACCAAGTCGGCGCCCGCAATCTGTTCCCCGTCACCGGTAATCAAAACGGCGTCCTGCGTGCCGAAGTTAATCAGATACTCCTCCAACGCCGCGTCGTCTTTCAGATACACCTCGGAATTGCCGCGCTTCGCCCGATAAAGAGGCGGTTGAGCAATATAAATGTATCCTCTTTGAATTAACTCCGGCATCTGACGGAAGAAGAAAGTCAAAAGCAATGTCCGAATATGCGCGCCGTCCACATCCGCATCGGTCATGATGATAATCTTATGGTAACGGCATTTGTCCGCGTTAAAGTCATCGCGGCCGATTCCCGTGCCGAAAGCCGTTACCATCGTGCCGATTTCCTGAGAAGACAGCATCCGGTCAAAACGAGCTTTTTCTACATTCAAAATCTTCCCTCGCAACGGCAAAATCGCCTGCGTCGCCCGATGCCTCCCCTGCTTGGCGGAACCGCCGGCGGAATCACCCTCAACAATAAAAATTTCCGACAAAGCGGGATCTTTTTCCTGACAATCCGCCAATTTCCCCGGCAAAGACGCCATATCCAGAGCACCTTTGCGCCGCGTCAACTCCCGCGCTTTACGAGCCGCTTCTCTGGCGGCGGCGGCCTCCACCACTTTACCGATGACCTTTCGCGCCTCCGCCGGATGCTCTTCAAACCATTGCTCCAGCTTATCCGCCACAATGTTTTCCACAACGGGACGAACTTCCGAAGACACCAGCTTATCTTTTGTCTGAGAAGAGAACTTCGGATCCGGCACTTTCACCGACAAAACGCAGGTCAACCCTTCGCGCATATCCTCGCCGTTCAACTCTACCTTCTCTTTTTTCGTGATGCCCGCCTCAATCGCGTAATTGTTAATCGTGCGAGTCAAAGCCGCGCGGAAGCCGGCCAAGTGCGTTCCTCCGTCTCTTTGCGGGATATTGTTCGTAAAACACAGGCAGGTTTCATGATAGCCGTCTGTCCATTCCAAAGCCGCCTCCACGACAATCCCGTCTTTTTCGCCCGTAACGCAGAACGGCAAGTCATGCAAAGAAGTTTTAGACCTGTCCAAATACTTTACAAACTCCAGAATCCCGCCTTCATAGTGCAACTTCACTTCCTTGCGGTTGCTCGTCCTTTCGTCAATCAAATACAGGCAAACGCCGGAATTCAAAAACGCCAGCTCTCTTAAACGATGTTCCAAAGTGTCAAAATTAAACTCAATATTTTTAAACGTTTCCACCGATGGCCAGAAGCGGACAAGCGTTCCGTGCCGATGCGGCGCTTCCCCGACTACTTTTAAAGGAGCAACTGCCACACCGTCTTTAAATTGAATATAATGTTCATGCCCGTTGCGCCAGATGGTCAAATCCAATCTTGAAGACAAAGCGTTCACCACGGAAACACCCACGCCGTGCAAACCGCCCGAAATTTTATAAGAATTCTGGTCAAACTTGCCGCCGGCATGCAACTGCGTCATAATCACTTCCGCTGCGGAAACGCCTTCCGTCGGATGAATGTCAACCGGAATACCTCGGCCGTTGTCCTGAACGGAAACGGAACCATCCGCATTTAAAGTAATATCAATACGATCACAGTAACCGGCCAACGCCTCATCAATGGAGTTGTCCACAACCTCATATACCATATGATGCAAACCCGTTCCGTCATCGGTGTCGCCGATATACATTCCCGGCCGCTTGCGCACCGCTTCCAATCCTTTCAAGACTTTAATGGAACTGGAATTATAAGCGTCGCTCGCTTCATTGATTATTTCTTCCGTTGTCATTTTTTCCTTCCTTACCTCAAAAACTCATATAAAAAAGTTAAAAACTATACCTTCCGGCGCTACGCCTTTTTGTGTTGACCTTTCCTCATTTTTTTCAGCCCCCGGCCAGACCGCCGTCTCTACTGCCTTATTTCTCTTCGCCCTTCATTCATGGCAACTTTGACCCCCTTGTCTTTTTTAGAAGCATCCCTTTTTCCAGAACCCGGTTCAGCCCCCGCCGGGAACCGCTGTTTTATCCTTTTTCCCACAAACCGGCCAGACATTTCCGCCGACTTTTTTCCCTTTAAGCGGCGGCAGTCAAAGCGAAAGCCTCAGAGTTTTCAATATTAAAAAATTGCGCTTTTCCCTCCAAAGGCTTAAACACCGATACATCCGTCCCCGTTAACCAAACCTGCGCCGGCATTCGGAGCAACATCTCAAGCAAAGCCTCCTGCCTGCTTTTATCCAAATGCGCCGTCACTTCGTCCAACAAAAGCATCGGACAGACGCCCTTCTCCTTCATCTGCGCTTTTGTCTGCGCCAAAATGATGGAAACCAGCAACGCCTTCTGCTCCCCCGTTGAACATAAAGAAGCATCCATATTCTTTTCCCGATAACAAACGGAAAAATCGGAAGTATGAGGACCGGCGAAGTTCCCTCCGTCCGCGTAAATACGTCGGCTGGCTTTTATTTTTTCCTTAAAAAACTCCTCCGCCTGCAACGCCGGCATCGTATCCAAAACACTTTCCAACATTCCTTTCAACCGGATATGCGCCTGAGGGAACAGATGCCCCTCGTCGCCTTGCGCCAAAAAGCCGCTCAAGCGCGCGACAATATCCTTCCTGGCCGCGCAAATCGCCACGCCGTTCAAAGCCATAACCTCTTCCAAAGAGGACAGCCATCCTTCATTCCATCGCCCTTCTTTCAAAAGGCAACCCCACTGCTTCAACGCGTGAGAATAATCCGCCGACCGCACCGCATGCAAAGGATCAAACGACTGAACCAGCCTGTCCAGAAAATGCCTTCTGGAAGAGGGATCCGAACAAAACAGCCTGTCCATTGTCGGCGTCAGCCACAAAACGCTCAGACACCCGCCCAAATCCGCCTGAGAACGGACAGGCTGGCCGTTGATTTTGATGCTTCTTTTTCCGGAAGAAGGCGTAACGCCGGTTCCAACCTCTACGGGTCCCGACTCCGTCAAAAGATGCGCATAAACAGACCAACTTTTAGGCAGCTCTATTACTTTTCCGAAGGAACGAGCTCTTGAAGGTTCCTCTTCCCAGCCCGCTTCACATCCGGCTTCAAATGCGCCGGAAACAAAACGGGAATCAACTCCCGAATTTATCCCGGAACTCTCATTAAAACCTGTTCCAGGAGCCATCGGCCTTGATTCTTGTCCATCAAAAGAGCCGTCCCCCCCCGTAAAAGAAGAAAAACCGGAAATTCCCTCCGTACCGGCGCAGAATCGGCCTTCCCCAGCGCCTTGCAAAAAGTCCGCCGACATTGTGTGCCGCGCCACATCGCTCAGCCGCGCGCGCCGCAATCCCCGCCCCGGTGCTAGGAAAGACACCGCTTCCAAAAGATTTGTTTTTCCGGCGCCGTTTTTGCCGCTCAACACGACAGGACAAAGCGATGGATCCAAGTCCAAAGACAAGAAACCATAACTTCTGAAATCCGTCAGACGAAGTTTTTTCACACCCCTTTTAACTAAAGGCTTCGCCATTAAAACAGCTCCTTACTCTTTACTTTCTGCCTTTTTATTCAAGGCTTATACCACCGGAGGCCTCCCTCCTTATCAAACTCTGCCAGAAATATTCCCAGTCAGAACACCAAACAGAAAACTCACCTTATTAAACGGGACCGAAAATAAGAAACACCATCTTCAAAAGCCTGTCCTCATCCCTTAATCATTCTTCTCAAGCAACAAGACCGACACCAAAATTCCCGAACGGTATTATTTTCTATCGTCTCTTCTCTTAAACAACCGGTCCCTCAGACAGCAAAAACAACAAAACAAAGTTCAAACGCCCGTTAACGTGCCTCTTTTATATGCTTCTCCGTTTTTATTTCCGATCTTCCGCTGTTAGTTTTTACCCTTTATTTTTCGTCATTCACCCCAAACAGTCCTTAATGCCCTTCCGACACATCGCCGCGAACGTAATCTCTTTAGCTATCTCGCTGCCGTTTTCCGATAAAATGCCGCTTTTTCCGTTTATTTACTTCAAAAACTGCTGACAATCATCAGATTTTTCATTTTTTTATCCGGTTGCGGCATCAAGCATTAACTTTTCTTTTTTTCTTAACCCTTAATCACTAAAATCATCCGCGTTTTCGCGTCGTTTGTCCGTTCGCCGTCACAGGATTATTCTTTTTTTGACATCCCCTGCTCCGGCAGTAAAAAACAACCTCCGAACATCTTTCCGTCTTTTCTTTCGGAATTAAAACCCGTTCGTCGGCACCGGCCAACAAAAACGAAACATGAATGCAAATCAGTTAAGGCCAGCGGGCATTTTTCTTAAACACGCATCGGCATTAAAACATACAGAGCGCTCAAATCCTCCACATCCTGAACCAAAGCCGGCGAAGCACTGTCCAACAGCGTAAAACGCGCCTTGCCGCTCTTTATCTGCGCCAGAATATCCAGCATATAACGGTAGTTGAAACCGATTTCCAAAGGTTCGCACTGATAAGAGGCCTCAATTTCATCCTCAGCGCTGCCTTCATCCGTATTGGAAGCGAACACTTTTACCGCCCCCCTCTTCAACTGCAGCTTTACGGCTCTTGTTTTTTCGGAAACAACGGCCACGCGGTCAACAACACGGGTAAGTTCGGCGGCATCAACCTCCAACACCTTATCATTATCCGCAGGAATAACCCTCTCATAGTCCGGATAAGTTCCGTCAATCAGACGAGAAGCCAGCACCGCATTTCCCAAAGCGAACCGTATTTGATTCGGAGAAATGGAAACCTGAATATCCTGCATCATCTCGCCCGCCAGCTTGTTAATCTCCGCAATCGTTTTGCGAGGAACGATAATACCGGACATTCCTTGAGCCCCTTTCGGCAAAGACATCTCCACACACGCCAAACGGTGGCCGTCCGTCGCAACAGCTTTTAACAGAGCGTCCTTTCCCTCTTTCACAGCCTCATGGAAATAAATACCGTTCAGATTATAACGCGTTTCCTCATAAGAAACGGCAAACTGCGTCCTGTCAATCATTCCCTGCAGTTCCGCCGTCGTCAAAGTAAACACCTTTGCCGATTCTTCCGGCGTCATCAGAGGAAAGCCCTCGGCCGGCAAAGTCGGCAAAGAAAAGCGTGACTTTCCGGAAACAACCTGCATCTGCGAAGTTTCACCGTCCACGGAAAGCTCCACTTGCGCGCCCTCCGGTAATTTCTTCACGATATCATAAAGTAAATGGGCCGAAACCGTAATTTTACCCTCTTCTAAAATTTGGACATCTATGTTTTCGGAAATTTCAATTTCATTATCCGTCGCTCTCATCACCAAAGAGCTTTTTCCCCCTTCAGAGGAAGTTTCCATCAGCACATTAGCCAGCAAAGGGATTGTCTGCCGCCTTTCAACGATGCTTTGGACATGAGCCAAAGACTTCAGCAAATTCGTGCGTTCAACAATAAATTTCATCATATCCTCATTTTAAAATTAGATTTTTTGTTTTATTTCAAGCCCTTAAAAAAAGCATAAGGTATTATATCAAAAACAATTCCAAAACACAAAGGAAAAACACAAAAAAAAGACTTTATTTTCCGAAGAAAAAGAGAAAGGAAACTTCTTTTTAACCGATTGATTTTTAATGATTTTTTATTTTCTTTTTTAATATTTTCCCCTCTTCCGCGCCTTTTGAAGACAAAAAGAAAGGCTCCCCGGCCGCCTCAAAATAAAACGCGGCTTTTTCGGCGTATTTTTTCTGCTTTTTTAAAGCGCCGGCCTTAAAGCTGACCAGACTCAGATTCGCATAATCGGCGGCGATGCCTTTGGCGCGTTTCAGTGCTTTTTCCTGCTTCAGGGATATTTTAAAAAACTTCTCCGCCAGATCCAGCTTTTCCTGCCTTAAGTATAAAAGTCCCAGAGAAGAAGCGGCAAAAGCTGTCTGCCCTTTGTTTTTCATCTTCCTAAAAAAAGCGAGGCTATCCAATAAAAACGCCTCCGCTTTTTCATTGACGCTCAGGGAAAACAATATCGTTCCTTTTAAAAAAAGAAGTTCCGCCCGAAACGAAAGGATGTTTTTATCTTCTTTTTCTTCCGGAAAACATGAAAGAGCTTTTTCCAACACTTTCAGGGCTTTTTTATAAAAACCTCCCTCAAAATACAAATGGACCAAATTCAAAGTGCTGTCCTGATAATCAAAAAAATCCCTGTCAAAATCCGCCTCATGCCACAAGGAGAAGAATTCCGCTTCCGCGCGACGACGGTCACCCCATTCCTGATAAACGAATCCCATTTGCCGACGAATTTTTCTTAAGCCTTCCGCATCCTGCGCCTGTTCATACAACAAACGCCCTTTTTCCAAATACGCCTGCGCCAGAAGAAGCTCCTTTTTTAAAGTTTGTAAAAGGCCTAAAAGACAAAAACTATCCGCCTGCCCTTTGATATTTTTTTCTTTTTCATAAAGTTCCAAAGCCAGCCGATGCAGTTGTTCCGCTCGTTCAAAATCCCCTGCCATTCGGAAAACAATTCCCAGCGACTGACAGGATTCGGCATACTCCAAAAACATATTTTCCTTTAAAAAACCATCTGCCGCTTTTAAAAAACATTTTTGTGCCCGGCGCAGGTCGCCTTTTTCCATCAGAGCTCTCCCCTTAGAAAGCACCAAAGAAGCCTTTTGTCCCTTCAAACCAGCCCCCTTCTCAAGTCTTTTTTCTTCAAAAACGTCCAAAATTTCCCCCTTTTAACCGCTTTTCAAAGCATAGAACAGTAAAAAAAGCAAAAAATATAAAAAAACAATCGCCAATTGCCCGGAAAATGAGTAATATAGCTTTCAAAAAAATGAGTAATATACATTTGACCATAAATCAACAAGGAAATTTGTAACATGTCGCATGAACTGAAAGCCGAAGACCTTTACCCTGCCCTCAACACGGACCTGTTGGACTTTGAAACGACGCAAACTCTGCCTCCCTTCAATGAAGCGATAGGGCAGCAACGCGCTATCCAGGCCATTCAGTTCTTTACGAATGTCCAGGCGGACGGTTACAATCTGTTCTGCGTCGGCGCCGACGGCATCGGCAAACAGAGCTTGGTTTTAAGGCTTTTAAAGAAATCCGCCCCTCATCAAAAAACGCCGCAAGACTGGTGCTATGTCAATAATTTTGAAATTTCGCACAAACCTAAAGCAATCAGTTTACCGGCCGGCCGCGGCCCCGCCTTTGCTAAAGATGTTCAGAAGCTGATAAAAGAACTGACAAGCGTTCTGCCTAAAACTTTTTCAAACGCCTCCTACAAAGCGCAGGTCAAAAAAATTGAAGACAAGTTTCAAAAACAGAAAACAGCTTATTTTGATTCGTTACAATCCTTAGCCACCGGCAAAAATGTTTCCATCCTGAGAATGCCCGTCGGTTTGGTCGTGGCGCCGACTTTGAACGGAGAAGTCTTGACAACGGAAGCTTTTGACAAACTGCCGGAAGAAAAAAGGACTCAAATTCTCAAAGAACTTAACGAAACGCAGGCCAAGCTGGAAATCGCCATCCGCGATATCCCGAAATGGGAACAAAAACAGAGGGAAGAATTGGCGGCTCTGGAGGATTCTTTAAGCAACGAAGCTATTTCCCACTTGATTGATGAATTGAAATCAAAATACGAACGATTGTCTTCCGTTCAATCCTTTATCAAAGATTTAAACAAGGATATTCTGGAAAATATTGACTTGTTTGTTCCCGATTCTTTTGAAGACGGTACGGAAAAGAATGAAAAAGAAGAAGAGGAAAACAAATCCTCCTCCAAAACAGTCTTTGATTCAAAAAAAGAAGAAGCGTTCAGCGAAGCCTTCAACCGATATAAAGTAAATGTCCTTGTCACACACAAACCCAGAACCGGCGCGCCGATTACCGTTCTGAACAACCCGAAACTGTCCGCCCTCGTCGGCCGAATGGAACGCGTGCAGAAAATGGGCATCCTTATGACGGACTTCAGTCTGATTAAAGCCGGCGCTTTACATGAAGCCAACGGCGGCTATCTGATTATTGAGGCCAAAACCCTCCTTCAACAGCCGCAAGCCTGGGAAAGTTTAAAACGAGCCCTCAGTTTGAAAAAAATACTCATTGAAGCAGCTGGTGACGATTCCGGCGTGATGAGCACGACGATTCTGGAACCCGAACCGATTGACTTAAATATCAAGGTTGTCCTCATCGGCACGCCGGACATTTATTATATGCTGTCCGAAAATGATCCGGACTTTTCTGATTTGTTTAAAGTGGAAGCTTATTTTACCTCCACCATTCACAAAACGGATGATAATATTAAAAATTACGCAACTCTTTTAGGCTCTTTGGCACGGGATAAAAATTTGTTTCCATTGACGAAAGAAGCCGTCGGGCGCCTTATCGCCTACTCTTCCCGCCTGTCGGACGACCAAAAGAAGCTGACAACTCATTTTTCCAAGATGATTGATATTATCCAGGAGGCAAATTATTTCTCCCTTTTGAATTCCAACAAGAGGATTGAGGCGGAAGACATTTCCAGAGCCGTCATTGCCAAAACCAAACGTTCGGACAGAGTGCAGGAAAATCTGCTGGAACAGATAAAAAGGGGAACGATTCTGATAAAAACAGACGGATTGGCCATTGGCCAAATCAATGGTTTGGCCGTTCATGATTTCGGTAATTTCTGCTTCGGCCGACCCAGCCGCATTACCTGCCAAGTCAGCATCGGCAAAGGAGAAGTCATCAATATAGAACGGGAAGTTGATTTATCCGGTTCCATTCACTCCAAAGGGGTTTTAATCTTAACTTCCCTCTTAAACAGCCGTTTCGGACAGAAAACGCCGCTGTCTTTGGACGCCAACATTGTTTTTGAGCAATCTTACGGAGAAATTGACGGCGACTCCGCTTCCTGCGCCGAATTTTACTGTCTGATGTCGGCTATCGGCGGCTTCCCTTTAAAACAGTCTTTGGCCGTTACCGGTTCTCTCAACCAATTCGGTGAAGTGCAGGCCGTCGGCGGCGTTAACGAAAAAGTGGAAGGTTTCTTTGATGTTTGTCTTCAAAACGGGTTGACCGGGGAACAGGGCGTCATTTTACCGTTAAGCAACAAGGACAACCTTATTCTGAGGCCGGATGTTATCAAGGCCGTCCGAGACGGCAAATTTCACATCTACGGCATCACACATGTGGATGAAGGGCTGGAAATTTTAAGTGGTCTGAACGCCGGTTCTTTGGATGAAAACGGAAAATATCCTGAAAATTCCATCAACGGCCTGGTGGACAAGAAACTGACGGAATACTTTAACCGTTCTCAGGAAATCGCCGGTCAGGAAGCTGCCAGGAAAAGGGCCAAAAACAGCTTTTACATGCGCTCCCACCTGATACAGGAAAATAAAAAATAAAGAAAGAAAACAGGAGGCCGAACCGAGAAAGCTTTTTCCGCCTCCTAAAAAAACAGAAGAAGAGGGGTTTTAAGAAACGCTCTCTTCTTTCTTTTTGGTATTTTCTTAAATTCCGCCTCTTATGGCAGGGATTTGCCAAGCGTTCGCTTTGACCGTTATTTCTTTCGCCGCCGAATTTCTTTATCATTGATTTACCGACAACCTCTTTTGGAATACCAATCGTATAATTTCAGGAGCGACACGAGAGGATAAAACCGATTTGCCTGTTTTTTCTGTCGGATAGAATAGAGGGACAGGACGCCTGTCTCCATCTCAGATATCATCTCCTTCCGTTTATCATTTCTGCCGTCAAGCACTCCTCTTTATCTGCTTTCCAGAATTCTCTTCGGCTTATCACCTTTTTCCGCAGAACCACCACTGCTCATCTTCTTACCTGTCGGAGGACTAAAAACGACAAGGCATTTTTCAAGATATTTTATGAAAATCGGGGAAAAACTCTTTCATTCTTTTCAGTCCCAAAAGAAATACAAACAGTTTTCCTCTCTTTATTAAATTTAGCCTCGTAAATCATTTTTAGTCATCAATAAGAAATTTAAACAGATAAGCATTGGTTATCCGCCGCCTGTCATTTTGGCGATGCTGCGTTTCCGACGATTTAAAAACTTACCCCCTTTTATTCCGGTAAAAAACAGTATCATGGTTTAACAAAAATAAGTTGCGGCGGAACGCTCTAAATCCGCATCCGCCGCATCAAGCAATAAGAACCAGTTTTATAACCAAAGGTTCTCATAAAAAACTTCCGAACTTAGGTTAAAAAATTTTTTTCGCTGAATTAGATTATACCCCCCGTTTGTCAATAGAAAATATTTTTAAAATACAAATAAAATCATTTTCCAGAAAACAGCAAAAAAACATTAACTTTCTATTCTTCAGCCCGCTTTTATCATCCAAAACTCATATAAATGCTTCCGCCAAAGACTTCAACGGTCGTTTGTTCGTTCCCGTAATTGCCCGTCCGCCGCGGCCGTTGTCAAACAAAGCGTCCACCGCTTCCTGCAGCATTCTCTTTTCGTTGCGGACGATGATTTCCGGCGCGCGCAGCTCCAACAGCCTTTTCAATCGGTTATTTCGGTTAATCACACGACGATACAAGTCGTTCAAATCCGATGTCGCAAAACGTCCTCCGTCCAACGGTACCAACGGGCGCAACTCCGGCGGAATTACTGGAATGACATCCATCACCATCCATTCCGGCTTGCTCCCGGATTCCAAAAAAGCTTCCACTATCTTCAGCCTTTTGACTACCTTCTTCCGACGCGCTTCTGACTTCGTGCTTTGCAACTCC
>CASFRQ010000013.1 GCA_949296785.1 uncultured Alphaproteobacteria bacterium | reverse complement strand
TCTGTAATGACAGCATTTATGGACCCATGGCAAATTTACAGGATATTTTTGATTATATGGAACTCCGCGGATACGATTTTTGGGGCTTAACCGAAAATTACAACAGCAATTATTATCTAGACAGCTATTTCATGGTTTTTAACAACAACATTTTAAGAAACATCAAATTCCAAGAATTTTGGCAAAACATCACGCCGGGCTTCAGCCGCAAAACATACGAAACCGTTTTAACGCCATTTTTAACCGAGCTTGGTTTTGTCGGCAACAGCTATATTAAAAACTATAAAAAAGAAGATATTTTAGCATATCCCGTACACTTATTAAAATCCAAAAACATGCCTTTCATAAGGATAAAAACCCTACAAGAACCAGATTTTTACTGAAAAGAACCATTTTTCCATATTGACAGCCGTATTCGCAAAAAGAGCGGCTATAATACGGAGTTAATAAAAAAACATTTATCTTCCTCGGATAATTTTTCAGGGTTTGGCATAAAACATTATTTAAAAAACACGATGGATAGTTTGAAATCTAAATTTGATAATTTTTTGCCTTGAATATAAAATTAAGTATATTTTTTATTTAAGGAGGAAAAAATGTCATCTGAAGAAAATTTTTCTAAAACGCCAATTCGTCTGCCCAATCCTCAAATTTCAGACACTTTGTTACAAATCATAAACAACCGAGTCTCAACCAAAGAATATTGCGGCGGAAAGCTTGAAGAACAAGAAATCAGTAATATTTTATGGGCAGCCTTTGGCAAAAATAAAAAAGGCACACGCACCATCCCAACCGCCTTAAATGAAAAAAATCTCAAAATTTTCATGCTAAATGAAAAAGGCATTTGGCTTTACGACGGCGAAGAACACACTTTACTAAAAATTTCAGATGAAAACGCTCTTCCTTACCTTGCCGAACAAGATTATGTATTACAAGGTTCTCTTAATCTGATTTATACAGGCAGCAATCGGGAATATTCTCCTTTACATGCCGGCGCCGCTTATCAAAACGTATATCTTTATGCCACGGAAAAAGGCTTAGGTACAGTTGCACGAGCTTATATCGACAAACAAAAGCTCCACCGCATTTTAGGTTTAAGAAACGACGAATTTGTAATTATTCACCAATTAATCGGCTACCCTGATAAAAAAGATTAAAAAAACACTTGCGAAATAAAAAAAAAGAATATAGAAAAGTGGACATGGATAGATGGCCGAGTGGTCGAAGGCGCACGATTGGAAATCGTGTGTACCCCCAAAGGGTACCGTGAGTTCGAATCTCACTCTATCCGCCATTTTAAGGAAAGCCCCTGTGAAAGCGGGGGTTTTGCTTAAAATGATGAGGGAGAGCAGAGTTCGAACTCACGGAATGAGTGAGTTCGAACGCCCCCATTTTGACATTGAACTAACTTACCTATTTACCTCTTTTTTTAATCTGTTTTTAATCATTTCTTCTTTAGCATCTTCAATTTGGCTATCAGCCGTTTTTTTATGTTTTTCTGTGATTTCTCCGGTTTTGCTATCTCCGGTTTTTCCCATACTACCGGAAAGACCAACCTCGTCCAAACCCTGTTCTATATATTTTTGCTTGACTTCCAACGGATCATGATCTTGACGCAGTTTGGCTCTCACTTCCTGAATTTTACGTATATTTTCATCGGCATACTCAAAAACACCGGTTTTCGTATTAAACGCCAGTTTAGGCTTTTTACTCATTATATCAGTTTTGTCGTCAATATTTTTTTCTACATTATCAGCTTTATTTTTTTCAGGATCAACCTGCGACAACTTATCATCATATTTAAATTCACCTGTTTTAGAATTAAATATCAATGAACCCATATTTTTATTTTCCATAGTAACCTCCGATACATAACGATTAAAATATTTTATTTATAAGTAAAACAATACTTATACGACTCATTATAAAGCCGTTTTTTTTTTTGCAAATTTAAATAGTCTGGTGGGGATAAATTTCTATTTCCTTTTTATTGACACACGCAGGATTGACGGAAGAATGGTTCTAATTTATCATTCATTGAGTAATTTCTCCTCTGTCACGCGCTCAAGATTACGCCCTATTTCTCTGTCACACCACCGGTATACAATCCCCCTCTGTCCGCCGCCGTGTGATTCCTCCTTCCCTGTCACACTCTGAAAGTGCGCAGCACTCAAAGTTAGGCAGCTGCGCTCTTTCCTTCCCTGTCACGCCCTGAAGGAGCGTTAGCGACTGAGGTTAGGCGTCTGTTACACATCCCTTCTCCGTCACGCCCTGAGAGTGCGTAAGCACTCGAGGTTAGGCGTCTGTTGCACGTATGGAGAAGAGATGCCTTATCCTCGGTGTTTTCAACACCTCGGAGGCATGACAGAGAAAAAAGGAAGAGATGCCTAAACT
>CASFRQ010000012.1 GCA_949296785.1 uncultured Alphaproteobacteria bacterium | reverse complement strand
TTAAAAAGGTGTTTTATTTTTAAAATATCTTTTATTGCGTGTGTTTTTATGATATGAAAAGATAAAAATATATAATTATAAAGTGGGATGCCGGTATGAAAGTTCCTTCAAAACTTTTTTATTTTTTTGCGAGAATCGTTTTTCCAACCTTTTTGACGCAGATTTTTTGAATGCTTCCCGATATTTTGTTCGGGGCGATGCATCCCAGGTTCGGCGTATGCGTTAATATGGATAAGCTTTTGACAATTACGTTACTGTCCTTGTTGTTAACAATGATAAAAAATATGAAGGTGATTGTCTGTTTTTTAACGGTTTTCGGCACAATGCAAATTATCCAGTTCTGCAACATGGACTATTTCGGCACTTATTTGACGGCATATGCTTTGGAATTTGTTTTTTTGGAAACGCAGGATATTTGGACGGAGGCGAAATCTGTTTGGACCGATTATTTGTATATTATTCCTCTGGTGGCGGTTCCATATGGAATTTTGGGCGTTTTATATAGTTTGCAACCGTCGGGCAGGGTGACTTTTAAATACACTCCTTTGTTGCTGATGGTTTTCTTCGGGTGCTTTTTTTATAAAGCGGCGACTCCGGAAGGGGCTTTTCAAATGCTGTTTAAAAACACTTGTTACGCCTCTTACAACACTATCAATTCTTACAGCGCGTTTTTTGCCTCCGTTCTTCCTTCCCGCGTTTGGGAAGAGGAACCTCAAAAGTCTTTCCCTCCCTATAAGATTACCCGGACGAAAGGAAAAAAAGGGGAAAGCGTCAATGTCATTCTGGTTATCGGCGAATCTGTCAATGCACGAAATATGTCTTTGTTCGGCTATCATCGTCAAACAACGCCTTTTTTGAAAACATATGCCGCTGAAAATCCCGGTTTTGTTTACAAAAAGGCTTGGGGTGCGGCGGTGAACACTTTGATTTCTCTGCCAATGATTTATAATATACAAGTTAATCCGAAAAACAGCATGAAATTGGCGATGCAAGACACCAGCCTTTTAAAACTGGCAAAAGCGAATGGATTTAAGGTAACTTACATAGAATTGCAAAACCCGGAGGTATTCCGAAAGACCGGACAGACACACTATGATATTCTTCATTGTTACGACGAGGAAAAAGAAAAAGAGTTCGGCGGTGAAAGAGGGTATCTGGAACATGTGTTAAAGCAGACTTCTTTATCCGGTCGGAATTTTATTATTGTTCACAAAAGAAACGTTCATTCGCCTTATTCATCAAATTATAAATATGAGGAGGGCCGGTATGATATCTTTCCGGAAGAGCAGGGAAAAGAGCCTTCTTTGGAAGGTAAAACAAAAGGGGCGGGAAAAGAAATCGTTTCTTTGGATGAGGCGGAGCAGGAGAGGATTGATTCCTACGACAACGCGATGGCTTACGAGGATGATTTATTAAAAATCCTTTTGGAGTTTGCCGGTTCTTCAAATCAGAAAACTTATTTCTTTTATACATCGGACCATGGAGAATCTTTGGGAGAAAACGGTTTATGGGGACACGGCCATCTGGACGCTTCAGATTTGGAAGTGCCGTTTTTTTATCAAGTTTTTTTGCCTGAAGAAAAACTTTTTGATGCACAGGGATTGAAAAAGGAAAAATCTTTTATTGAAAAAATAAGGAAGATGCCGATTATTTGCGCGCATCACATCAGCCTGATGACGGCCCAAAAATTGGGGTATATTATTGAAGTGCCGGGCGAAGATTTGTCCGTCTGCCAGATTAACGGGCGAGACAGCATGGGCAGGGCCGGTATTTTAAAAGTTTTTTTGGATAAAAAAGGGAAAATAAAATTTGAAAAGGAATTATAAGACCTTAAGTAAACAGAGAGCCGCAATAAGCCAAGAAGGGCCTGTTCTTTTTGTTTTTTCTTCTTCTTCTTTGAATGGTTTCTGATTGGAATACTCTGCTAGGGGTTGGAGGCCGGGTTGTTTATAAAAATTTTTTTTGACTGTCTTTGTAAAGAATTGCCGGCTTTTGAAGTTGATTTTAAAGGTGTTTTTCTCGTTTGTTTTTAATTTTTACCGGAAAAATAAAAGGGGATGTTTTTAAAGTATTTTTAAAAGATGGTTCCTTATCCGCGCGCCTTTTCGTCAGGTTGATTTTCCTGTTTTTTTTGTGTTTTGACGGATTTTCATTCAGATAAACATTCGGCCGCGGTTTTCCGCGGCCGTTTGCTTTTATCGGCACCGAAGTTATGAACGGTGTACCAGCCTTTTGAAAAATTTAAGAATTTCCGAAAAGGCGACAATACTGGCTCCGGCAAGCAGGACTTTCACCCAACTGTCCAAACTTAAAGGCACGGTGTCAAAGAAGGAACCTCCAAACTGCGTGATTAAGATTTGCAGTCCGAAGGTCAGCGTAAAGACCGCCACCATCAGAACATTGCCTCCCAAGTGTTTAAAGACGCTGTCCGAGCCTAATTCCCTGCTGTTGAAAGCATTGAATAGTTGGAAAACGATAAACAAAGTGAAAAGTACCGTAGCTTGTTGTTCCTGAGGTATATTCATAAAGTTAGTAAAATATTGTGCCATAAAGAAGATACAAATGTACAATCCGTTTGCCAGAATCTGGAAAAGCATACTCGCGGAAACGATACTCGCGTTCCTTTGAGTCGGTTTTTCTTTCATTAAATCTTTTCCCGGCTTTTCAAGTCCAAGCGTCAGTGCCGGTGGGCCGTCCATGATAATATTGACCCATAACAGCTGTAAAGCCGTAAACGGCACTTTCAATCCGGCCAGAACCGAAATGAGAACGACGGAAACGGAACTAAGGTTGACGGTCAGCTGAAACTGGATAAACCTTTGGAAGTTTTTGTAAATACCCCGTCCCCATTTTATGGCGCGGGTAATAGTGGAAAAACTGTCATCCAGAAGGACAATGTCACTGGCCTCTTTGGAAACTTCCGTGCCGGAAATTCCCATCGCAATACCGACATCCGCATTTTTCAAGGCGGGAGCGTCATTGATGCCGTCGCCGGTGACGGCTACGACATTCCCTAAAGATTTTAAAGCGTTGACAACCCGCATTTTGATACCCGGCGTACTGCGGGCGATAACCCGTATCTGCGGCAGAACCTTCTTCAGCTGTTCGTCGGACAACTCTTCAATCTCTTTGGCCTCTACTGCTTTATGGTGCGGGCTTAAAAGATTCAATTGCTGCGCAATGGCGGAAGCGGTAACCAGATTGTCTCCTGTCAGGATTTTAATATCAATGCCTGCTTGACGACAAGCGGCGACGGCCGCGGATGTCTGCGCTCTTAAAGGATCACTGATAGCGACAAAGCCGTCAAAAGTAAGGTTACTTTCAAAAAAAGAACGTTTCTTTTCAAAAGATTCCGGCGAAGCACTGAAATCTATCCCTTCTTTTTCCATTTCCGAAGGAGTGATTTCCCGATGGGCGAAAGCAATCACACGGGCGGCTTTTTCCTGAAAACGGATTATTTCCTTTTCAAATTTTTCTTTTTGAGCAATGTCAAGCAAGCATAGGGACAAGATTTTTTCGGGACTCCCTTTTGAATAAACCGTTACCCCGTCTCCTTTGCAAGCAAGGGTCGTCATATTCTTTGTCTGAGAACTGAAGGAATAAACATAGGCAATTTTCGCCTCTTCCCTTATAGGACGATAGTCATGTCCCGCTTTGTAAGCGGCGGTCAGTAAAGCTCCCTCCGTCGGGTTGCCGATAAAAGTAGGGCAAACATCTTCCAAGCAGACATCCGCCGTGCTGTTAAGACAGAAGTTTTCAATGAGCAGACTGTTTTTTAACTCCTGCGGCGGAAGAAGTCTTTCCTTCACATCAAACACATCTGTGACGGTCATTTTGTTTTCCGTCAAAGTTCCGGTTTTATCCGAACAAATAACATTGATGCATCCGACGGTTTCGCAGGCAATCATTTTTTTGACCAGCGCTTTTTCTTTTGCCAGTTTAATGATGTTTAACGCTAAAGATACCGCAACGATGGTAGGCAATCCTTCCGGCACCGCCGCGACAATCAGAATAATGCTTTGCGTAAACGCTTCTAAAACGGCGCTTAGTGAAAAGGTTCCTCTGTACCAGAATAAAACAACCTGAATTACAAAAATAAATCCTGCCGCCAACGCACCCAGCAGAGTGATTTTACCGCTCAGGTGTTGCAATTTTTCCTGCAAAGGCGTGGATGTTTTCTCCATGGAGGAAAGTTCCTTGGCAATTTTGCCGAATTCGGTATGGTCGCCGACATTGGTAACGACCATTTTCCCATGTCCTGAGGTAATGAAACAACCGGCGTACATCATATTGACCCGTTCGGCTAAAGGTGTTTTTTCATCTTCAAACAAAATATCCGCTTTTTTGAGAACAACCATGCTTTCACCTGTTAAGGCGGATTCATCGGCGTACAGCGCCGTGCTGTCAATCAAGCGGCCGTCGGCCGGAATTTTATCCCCCGTTTCCAGGCTGACAATATCCCCGACAACGATGTCTTTTTGTTCAATCAGGTGCATTTGCCCGTCTCTGAGGACTTTGACCAAAATATCCTCATTCATCCGGTTGAGCGCTTCAAATGCCTTAGCGCTGCGATTTTCCATAAAAACAGAAATCGCGACGGATAAGCCTATGGCAATCAGAATGCCGATGCATTCAATAAAATCGGTGGGTTCACCCATATAATGACGAGCAATATTAACGCCGATGGTAATGAATAAAGCCAAAACCAAAAGAAGCAGCATCGGTTCCGTCATTGCCTCAATAATCCTTTGAAACAAAGAAACGGGTTTAGCATGCGTTAAAGTATTCGTTCCGTAAAGGAGACGATTTTTAGATGCCTGCTCTTGCGTTAAACCTTTGTGTTTGTCGCTTCCTAATTGGCTGAGAACCTTTTCCGTCGGTTCCATAAACGGTTTAAAAGACTGCATATTTTTCCTTTCTTTTTTATAAAAACAATCGTCCTCTTTACCGGGAACGATTGTCTGATAAAAAAGAAAAAAGACGCACGCGCCGGCAAAGCGCATGAGTCTCATTATTTAAGTCAAACCAGAGCTGCCGTGCAGTCGCGATTGTTGGCTTGACACATCGGCGGATAAAAAAGGAAGGAAAACTCAAAAGACGCCTTTCAGCCAATCTTGTTTGAAAAAATTTTTCCGTCCGTCCGGAGCCGATGCTAACTACTCCCCCATGGGACGAGAAAAAGATATCTGATTTTCTTTCTCCTGTCAAGGTGTTTCTTGGTTTTGTCATCAATTATTTTGATTTATGGAAAATAGAAAATTCCGGTTTGATGCTGAAATTTCAGGTTCTCTTTCGTCCTCATAATGGGAAAATCTGTCAAAAACAAACGAATTTCCAACAAACTGTCGTTTTTCTTTTTATCGGTTCCATCGGTTTACTTGCCGTTTGGTTTCTTGCAAAAGTATTTCAGTGTAAGAGGAAAAACATTTCATTTCTTGGAAAGAAAAGGGTTTTGTTTCTATAAGCTGCGACTCTTCTCCGAGATCCCTTTCATTGACGGATTGTTTTTTCACTTCGTCCAGACAGGTATTGATTTGTTTTAAAATCTGCGTATAGGAAAGGGATAACTTCGCCCGGTCCATGAGAAAGACAAGCGTTTCATCCGGTAATCGGGGGTATTCTTTTTTTAGTTTAGAAAAGACATCTTTGTCAACCTCTTGAAAAGAGTGTCCCATTTTTAAAAAATGTATACTTTTTGCTTTATCTTCCGCTACATTATCAATTTCTTCGGAGACGAAATCCATAATTCCTTCACGGCATGGAATTTTAAGGACAGTGTTTTTTCCTTCTCCACTTTGACTTTCCCGCTTTCTTTCTTCCGCCAGGCGGATATAACATGCATAAGCTTGTTTTTTGACCTCGTCCATGTCGGCATTTTCAAAAACGATTGTTGTTCCCAAAGCTTTTAAATCGTTCTCCGGCATCAAGTGAAATTCTTCTTTCACGGAAAAAGTAACCGGGACTATTTCTTTGAAGATTCCATAAT
>CASFRQ010000011.1 GCA_949296785.1 uncultured Alphaproteobacteria bacterium | reverse complement strand
TTTTCAAAAAAATAAATAAAAACCCTTGACTTAGAGTTTACTCTAAGCCTTATCTTATTTTTGTTTCGTAAAATCAAGAATGGAGAATAAAATGAAAAAGATTCTAAAAATCGCAGCAGCCCTTCTTTTCTGCGTTCTAAGCACCGGAACGGCCACCGCACAAACCGCAAAGGAGGAAAATATGACCGATAACCAAAAAATATTAATTGCCTACTATTCCTGGGGTGGAAACACGCGACAAGTTGCTCAGGCAATTCAATCCGAAATCGGAGGAGACCTTTTTGAAATTATTCCTGTCAACGCCTATCCGGAGGAATACCGCGCGACAACGACTCAGGCGAAAAAAGAAATCAATGAAGGATACCGTCCGGCTTTAAAAAGTTTGCCCGACAACATAAACGAATACGATGTCGTATTCATCGGTTCTCCCAACTGGTGGGGAACTATCGCTCCGGCAGTCAGTTCTTTCTTGGAACAAGCCGGCCTCAACGGGAAAACCGTTATTCCGTTTATCACGCACGGCGGCGGACGGGCTCAAAATACCGTTAAAGACATGACAAGCCAATGCACTTCCTGCCAAGTAAAAGGAGACGAAGCGTGGATTGGGTATGGAAACGAAACGGATGGTTTAAGTGAATGGCTGAAAAAAACAGGATACAAAGCTGAATAAAAAAACAGAAAGCATAAAAATGACAGCGATTTGTGCTTTTTGTTTCAGCCAAAGCTTTTAAAAGATTTTTGCCGGCAATGTTTTGGTAAAAATACCGAACATCGGCCGGCATTTTCTTACCTTTACACAACACCGTCTCTTGAAAAAGAAAATTCCCTTAAAAGTAAAAAATAACATTACCAACTAAGGAATAAATGAAAAACCCGGTTCCTCTTCTTTCTGCGTCTTTTCTTTCAGACGACAATTAAACCCGGTCCGAACAGAGTCCGAAAAAATAAGGAAAACTTCTTCTTCCGACAATTCTCCCTCCTTCTGTTCAAGAGACGCGAGAACTTGGCCATTTTGCTTTTCAAGCATTAAGTCCAAAGCTAAACCTTCCTCATCGGACAGGCTTTCAATTGTTTCATCGGCACCGAGACAGATGAAACCATTCTTTTCTATCTGCTTTTTTAAAATAAAAACAGCCGCCGTGTATTTTCCAAGGTAAGCCTCCTCTTTTTCATCAAGGGAAAAAGGCCAGGCGGCTACCTTTTTAAAAAAAGGCAAAAAACTATACCTGCTGTGAAAACCGGCTTCCATAATTCGGTCGTATTTTTTTCCTTTTTCAAAAAGTCTCGCGGCATTTAAAAGTCCTCCCTGAGTCAACAAAGGTTCTTTCGTTTCCACTTTCCATCCAATTTTCAAGCCGATAAAAGCAATTCCCGCCAAAACTAAAAAGAGACAGGAAACTTTCCAAATTTTTCCGCCTTTTTCCGCCATTTTAACCATTTTTCATCCTCGTGTCCTCTATTCAGAAACAAAAGCTTCCGTTTCCTTATTGTTCACAGGGATTAACTATTTTCTTCAAAAATAAAAGACTTAACTGAATCGATTATAAATCCTGTACAAAACTTTATGCAACTTTTGTACAACTTTGCATCAAAAAACACCTAAAAACGCAAAAATTCAGCAGTTTTTAAAAGAATTTTTCCCCGTTCAAAATTATAGAAAATCCCCGGAAACCCGGGGTTTTGAATGGTGCCGACAGAGAGACTCGAACTCCC
>CASFRQ010000010.1 GCA_949296785.1 uncultured Alphaproteobacteria bacterium | reverse complement strand
ACCAGGAGTTAAAAGAAGTAAATTTTGATGGGATTATTACTAGTGCTGGTAGTTATGTTGAAATTGATGGTCATGTCGTTCATTGTTGTTTCTTTTCAAATGATTTAGTTAAAAAAGTTACGAAAGTTTTTGATGAAAATAATATTCCTGTCGTTTTTTCAGCGGATGAAAGTTATGTGCCTTATTTGGCGACAGCTATTCAGTCTTTGGTTTCAAATGCGGATTGCAAAAGAAACTATGATATTGTTATTTTACAAAACAATATTTCTAAGGAAAGTCAAAAAAACATAAAAACACATTTTGAAAAGAATAAAAATATTTCTGTTCGTTTTCATGATATTAATCATATTATAGAAAAGTATGATGAATTATTTTATATAACCGGGCATTTTTCAAAAGCGACCTATTTTCGCTTTTTTATTCCGGAAATATTTAAAAATTATTCAAAAGTCCTTTATCTTGATAGTGATATTATCGTCAAGGATGACATATCTGTCTTATTTGACAGCTTGCCCGATAATGTCATGGCTGCAGTGGCAAAAGAATATTTGATGCAGGCTTATTATTTAAAGGATAAGGAAACGCGGAATTATATAGACAATGTATTGGAGATGAAAGATTACCGCAATTATTTTAATGCGGGGATTTTATTGTGTGATATTCAAAAAATGAAAGAATTTTCGTTTACCGAAAAGTGTTTAAATAAATTGGAAAAAATAAAGAAACCTTTAACAGTGGATCAAGATGTTCTGAATTCCATATGTGAAGGGCATGTTTTTTATATGGATTTTAGATGGAATTATTGCTGGCATCCGTATTTTTGTTTCTTTGATGATTTGAAAAAATATCTTCCGTATGAAGAATTTAAAACTTGGTTGGAAGCGCGTAATGCTCCAAAAATTATACACTATACTTCGGCGGAAAAGCCGTGGAAATCTAAAAATATTTCAAGGTATCTTGCCGGTGATTTTTGGTATTATGCCAGGATGACGCCATTTTATGAGGAAATTCTTTTCAAAAATATCTCTTCTTCAATTCCATCACAGACGGAAATTGTCGTACAGGGAAATAAGGGGGAGGATAATTCTTTATGGATAAAAGATGTTTTTAATTACCGGAAAGACAGGTTGAAATATTGGAAATATAAGCTGATGAGCAAAATAACCTTCGGGAAAAAGAAACAAAAGTATAAACAAAAGAAAAAAACATTGAAATTTAAATTGAGGATGGTCAGAAGGTTTTTAAAAGAAAAATAATCTGAGAACGGCCAAGGGATTGAAAAGAGAGAAAAATGCCGCTTGTTTCTGTCATACTGCCTGTTTATAATTCGGAAAAATACCTTTCAAAATGTTTGGACAGTTTATCAACCCAGACATTACGCGATATTGAAGTCATTTGTGTGGATGACGGTTCAAAAGACGGTTCTTTGCGAATTTTGCGGGAATATGCCGTCAAAGACGGACGAATAAAAGTTTTTTCGCAGAAAAACGCGGGGGCTGCTTCGGCCAGGAATAAGGCTTTAACGGAAGCGGGCGGTAAATATGTTATGTTCTGTGATTCCGATGATTGGGTGGCGCCGGGCTTTTGCGGCCGAATGGTCCGTGTGTTGGAACAGGAAAAGGTTGATTGCGTTGTCTGCGGCGCTTTTATTGAAGATGAAACCGGAAACGGGCGCAATCCGGATTGGGAAGGAAACTTTGAGCTTCCTTTCAGCGGAAAAAAAGATGTTTCGGCAATCCAGGCAGCTAAAACAAATGTTGTTTTATGGAATAAGATATTTAAAAAAGAACTGATAGATAAATACGGCATCCGTTTTCCGGACGGTCGTTGGGGAGAAGATGATTGCTTTGTGTGGCAATATCTTTCTGTAGCCGAAAGTATTTTCTATTTGCCGGAAAAACTTTATTACTACCTGCGCCGGGACGGTTCCATGGTATCCGGTATGCAAAGGAAGAATCCTCTGCATCTGTATGACAGGTTTTATACAAGCGTTTTTTATTATGAGTTTTTATCTCAAAACGGTTTGTTTTCTCAAAAAAAGAATTTTTGGTTTTGCTTTGTTTTAACGGAATGTCCCTCTTCGGTTTTTGATAACTATATGGGACAGGAAAAGAAAACCGTAAAGGAATTGTTTTTTGACAGGTTTGATACAAAAAACAAAGAGTTTTTTCTTTTAAGGGTTATTTTGAATAGGAATTTTTTCTTTCAACTCTTTGGTAAAAAAGTTTTAAAAAGCAAAGTAAAGTATAAAGAAGAAAAAGGAAAAACTTTCCTTTTGCAAAAAATTTATCTGCTGGGAATACCGGTTTATAAAAGAAAATATATCTTATCCTAAAATTTTCATCCCCTAAAGTTCATAAAGAACGGGCGGATTTTCCCTTTACTTTTTTATCTGTTTTTTTCATATTGAAAAGTGGGAGAATAAAAAGAAGGGGAGAAAAATGAGACATATCTTATTAAGTGCCGTCTGTTTTTGGGTACTAACCGGAGCATCATCGTGGGGGCAGGCTTTGGAGGTGTCATCTCCGGACGGAGAGGGAATTTCACCGATAAAGTCCGAAGAGACGCATCTTTTAACCATTCCCGAAACAAGTTCGCAGGAGAGAGCCGTTTTAAAAACAAACGCGCTCCAAAAAGAGCTTCCCGCTTCTTTTGCCAGCGGACACAAGAGTATTAAAAAGCGTTTGGAACATGCGGATTTTAGGGCGAAAATGGAGGCGGCGGACTGGGTCAAAGACTACAATCAAATGAAACAGGCGTTGTCGGATAAAACAGGAATTACTTATTCTCTGGATATTTCCGCTTTGGGACAAAGGGGAGCGCCGAACGGGAAAATCACGCCCTGGCAGTTTCAATATTACGGCACCGTGAACTGGAATGTATTTAAATCCGACACTTTCGGTGCCGGATCGGTGCAGGTGGCTTACACGGCCGTTCGTTACGCGCGGGGGCCGAGGAACGGCAATACTTTAAGTTCCAACATCGGCGTTATTTCTTCGGTCAACGATGACGGAAATAATGAAAATAATTTCAATCAATTAAGTTATACTCAGCAGTTTGGCGGCAAAATGGATATTTTATCCGTCACTTTGGGACAGTTTCCGATTTCAAATTTTGACGGCGGCGCTTATGACAGCAATCAGCAGGTAAACTTTTTGAACCTGGCTTTGTCCCAAAACGGCAGTTCCACTTATCCGACGGCCAGTTTGGGCGGTTATATTTCCTTAACGGCGAACGAAGAGTGGAGTTTTACTGCCGGTATGCAGGATGCGACAAACATTTCCGGTAACCGGATTACGACAAAACATTGGGGGGACAGAAAGTTCACTTCTTTTGTTTCGGCCACTTATTCTCCGACATGGGAAGGGGTCGGCGCCTCTGAAATTTCCGTGTTATTCTATAATCAACCAGGCGTGGAGGAACAGCCGGGAACCAGTAACGGATGGAGTGTTAATGTTTCTCAGAACATTGGGGAAAAATGGGCTGTTTTTGCACGTGTCAACGGTGCCGTTCATTCGCCGGAAACAATCAAACAGTCGTATGTTCTTGGAGGGGTTTACAATAATCCGCTTGGTCGTAATCCCTTAGACCAAATCGGCGTAGCCGTCGCCGTCAATAAATTGAACAAAAAAGTCAACGGTCCGGGGACGCGTTCGGTGGAAAGTGTTTTTGAAGCTTACTGGGCATGGGGGATTTCCAGTATTCTGACGATTACGCCGGACATACAATTTTATGTTAATCCGGGTGAAAACCAAAAATCAAATACGGCGACGGTGGCGTCCATCCGTGCGACTTTGATGTTTTAGAGGCTTTAGGTTTAAGGAAAAGCGGCTGATGCTGAATACAGTTCGCCGCTTTTTATTTTAGAGGTATCCGGAAGTATCTTTTGGCAGAAAAAGGAAGAAGAATATCGTTAAAGTCTTCCGCTTTTTGTAGGTTGATTAGAAAATTATGAACTATTTACCTTCGCAGAAATGTTTTTTAGGAAAGAGAGGATAAAATGATAGACAGGATTGTACAGCTGGTGGGCTTGTTTTTCTTCGGCGTGGCTGTCTGGTTGATAACAAAAGAAGTAGAAAAAGTCGGCCTGGGACATTTGGGGAGTTTAATCCTTTCAACGCCTTTATGGATTGTCGGTCTTGTTCTTCTTTTTACTTTGTTTGATTACCTGGCACTTTCGGGATATGACTTTTTGGCATTGCAGTATGTTGGAAAAAAAGTGCCGTTGAAAACTGTTTTTAAAACGGCCGGTGTCGGTTTCGCCATCAGCAATACAACAGGACATGCTTATGTCGTCGGAGGGTCGGTTCGGTACCTTTTTTACACAAAGGAAGGTTTAACAAAGCTTGACATTGTCAAACTTATTGCTTTTGAATCTTTAACTTTTCTTTTCGGCATGTTATTTGCTTTTTTTATTGTGGTTTTGATGGCTCCTTTCTCTCATACTTTAGACGCCCATTACGGATATTTGAAAGAATTGGACTGGGTCTGTCTGATAATAGCAGTGTTGTTCGCCTGTTACTGGATTCTGGTTATCAAACCGGGAAGAAAAATTAAGGTTGCGGGGGAGTTGATAACTTCGCCCAGTCCAAAAATGACAATTCGCCAAATTCTGGTCGGTTTTGCAGATAATGTATGTGTAACCTTGGCTTTTTATGTATTGATGTGGTATCATTTAAAAAGTCCTTTTTTGCCTGTTTTTATTGTTTTTATTATTGCGCAGGCTGTCGGTGTTTCCAGTCAAGTTCCCGGTGGTATCGGTGTTTTTGAAGGGTTGTTCCTTTATTTATTCCCTCATACTTTGGAACAAAAAGGGGGTATTTTAGCCAGCTTGGCCATTTTTCGGGTATTGTATTATTTTGTGCCGTTTGTTTTGGCGGCTTTTTATTTGATGGGGATTGAGGTAAAAAAGTTTTTCACGGAACGCCGGACAGAACAAAAAAAATCTCCGTAAGGTATATATTATAACTCGGTGAAAAGTAAAAACCTCTTTCCTTTTGGAAAGAGGCTTTTTTATTTTTTGAATTAAATGACTTAATCGTCATAAACGATAACGTCTTCCATATAATAAATATTTCCGTCTGGGTCAACGGTGTAAACAATTTCTACCCAATCGTCTTCATCTACGAGAGGCTTATAATAAGTGTCGCCTTTTTTCATTTTTTTACCGTGTTTCGTTTTATCTTTCTTCATGACTTTCTTTTCACGGTATTTGGTGTTTTCGGTTGCCTGCATGGTAACTTCTTTGCCGTCCTTTCCCTGAACGGTAATCATATTACCGTTTTTTTCAGTTACCGTTCCGGTCATGGATTCGGCTTTTGCCTCGGTAAAAGAAGCGCCGGCCAAAAGGGCAAGGGCGCCGAATAAAAGTGTCTTTTTCATTTTATTTCTCCCTCATAAAAATTAAACACAAATTTATT
>CASFRQ010000009.1 GCA_949296785.1 uncultured Alphaproteobacteria bacterium | reverse complement strand
TTGTTCCAGTGCGGTTTTGTCTTTATCCAGTTCTTCCAATTGATTTTGGGAAAAATAACCGATTTTTAACCGGCCCGACTTGACCATTTTACCTTCTTTTAAAGGCAAGCGGCCGATAATCGTCCTGGCCAAAGTCGTCTTACCGTTTCCGTTGCGTCCTAAAAAAGCGATTCTGTCCTCCTGTCCGATTTGGAAATTCAACCGGGAAAGAACTTCTTTTCCGGGATAACCGGCAATACCGTTTTCCACTTTGATAAACGGCGAGGCGAGAAGTGTCCCGCTTTTAAAAGGAAAAGCCCCCAAGGAATGTTCCGGCGCCAAGACAGGAATTTCTTTCATTTTTTCCAGCATCTTAATACGACTTTGCGCCTGTTTCGCTTTTGTAGCCTTATAACGAAACCTTTCCACAAAAGATTCCAAATGCGCGCGAATCTGCGCTTGTTTTTCAAAAGCACGAGTCTGGTTTTTCTGCTGTTCCACACTGACCTGGACAAAAGTGTCATAATTACCGGAATACAGTTTCAACTTTTTATGTTCCAACAACAAGATATCATCGCATATCTCATTTAAAAGGTAAGTATCATGACTGATAAACAACAAAGTCCCTTTGTACTTTTTTAAAAAAGACATCAGCCATAAGGACGCCTCCAAATCCAAATGATTGGTCGGCTCATCCAATAAAAGAATATCGGAAGGCTGCACCAAAGCGCCGGCCAAAGCCGCCCGCATCTGCCAACCGCCGGAAAAAGAAGAAAGAGGAAGCGCCATTTCTTCCTGTTTAAAACCGAGTCCCGCCAAAATGCTTTGCGCCTTTGCCGGAAGGGATGACTCCCCCATTTGCTGCAACTGTTCGTGAATCAGGGCGATTTGCTCCCCTCTCGCCGTTTCCAATTGTTCCAGCAATACCTTACGCCTTAAATTCTGAGACAAAACAAAATCCAAAAGCCCCTGGGACGGGTCTTTAATTTCCTGTTTGACGCTGACAACAAAAGCGTCGGACGGAAACAAAACAGAACCGGATTCCGCCTCCAGCTCCCCCAATAATAAAGAAAACAAAGTCGTTTTGCCAGAACCGTTAATGCCAATCATCCCGACTTTATGAAAAGACGGAATAAAACACGAAGTGTTTTCAAACAAAAGGCGGGCCCCACGCCGGAACGTCATATTTTGAATGTCTATCATATCAAATGTTTATCATATTCTTGCACTTTTTGCCAGTATGGGTTATAAGTAATATTATTTTAAAAAAAAGACAATCCGTAAAATATTTTGACAATTTATTCTAGTTTAAAAAAAGAGGAAAAAAATGACTGTTCAACGAACCCTTTCCATTATCAAACCCGACGCGACAAATCGCAATTTAACAGGCCGTATTAACACCGTTTTTGAAGAAAACGGTCTGCGTATCGTCGCGCAAAAAAGAATCCGTCTGACCATAGAGCAAGCGAAAGCTTTTTATAAAGAACATGACGGCAAACCTTTCTTTGACGGTTTGGTTCAGTTTATGGCCTCCGCCCCTGTCGTGGTACAAGTGTTGGAAGGGGAAGATGCCATCGCGCAAAACCGTCGCTTGATGGGCGCGACGGATCCGTCACAAGCGGAAGAAGGAACCATCCGCAAGATGTTCGCCTTATCCAAAGGGGAAAATTCCGTTCACGGTTCCGACAGCGAAACATCCGCGGCGAGGGAAATCTCTTTCTTTTTCAACGCGCTGGAAATCACGGGCTGAAACAAAGACGCACCGCCCCAAAGAACCGGGAAAACGGCTTTCCCCGGTTAAACGGAAAAATAAAGGATTACAGAAAATAAAAGGGATAAAAACGGTAAAGCGCCCTTCCTCTTTCCGCTTAAAACCAAATTTTTCCAAAAAAGTTTATCGGGAAAAGATGTTTAGAAACGCCTGAAAAAAGCCGACCGACAAAACTTTTTTCCGGAGGAATAGGAAAAGCGCCATAAAAGAAAAACGGGGCAGGGGTAAAAAAACACCCTAAGAATGACCGCAAAAGAACGGTTGCATAAAAAAATAGTAACGCCGTATATTAAAGGGGAGAAACACCGGCTAAAAAAATGGAACAAACACAGAAACAATGAAAAAACAATTTTTCTCTTTCTTGCTTATTTGTTTTATCTGTTTTTGCCTACCTTTCCGGGCAAGGGCGCAGATGTATCTTGTTAAAAAGGTCCCGGCGGATGTTACCGCGGAAAGCGCAATGGCGGCAAGGGAAAACGCTTTGGCTCAGGCGCAGGAAAAAGCTTTTTATATCCTTCTCAACAGAATAGCCCTGCCGCCCGCCGGCGGGGAGTTTCCTGTTTTAACCGCCGAAGAAATCATCAATTTTGTCAAGGAATTGCGGATAGAAAACGAAAAAAGATCTAAAGTGAGATATATTGCTTCCGTTTCCGTTTTGTTCAATGAGCAAATGATAAAAGAGTTCCTCCAAAAAAATGAATTGTCCTTCATTCCGTCTCCCTCAAAACCCATCTTAATTCTACCCGCATTTCAGGACGAAAACGAGCAATCTCCTCTTTTGTTTAATGATAGAAATGTTTGGTTTTCCTTTTGGAAAAATACGCCTCCGGACAGTCCTGTCGTCCCGCTGGTCGTTCCTTTAGGCGATTTGGAAGACATGCAAATCCTTTCTCCGGAGGCGTTGAACCGTCCTTACGATATTGACATAAAACCGCTTCTTGAAAAATATAAAGCATCAGAGGCCTTTGTTTTCAAAGCTGTTTATCACAATGACAAAAAACTCTTGGACATAGAAGTTTACCCTTTCCTCCATGCAAAGACTGACTTGACGGAATTCTCCTTCTTAGAATCCGTCAATGTTCCTTTTCAAAAAATAATGAAGCAAAGCGCCGAAAAAATAGTCCTTCAATTGGAGGAATTTTATCGCAGCAAAAACGCCTTAAGGTTTGACGCCCCTTCTTCGTTTATTGCAGTCCTGCCGTTGGAAGGATTGGCCGATTGGATGCAGATGCGGGGGCGGCTGGATAAAATCAGCGCGATAAAACAATACATCCTGCAGGCAGTCAAGAAGGACAAAGCGCAAATTGAAGTCTTTTATGCCGGTAATTTAAAAATGCTTTCGGATAATCTGAAAGAAGAAGGGCTGTTCCTTTTTCCTCAAAACGGAGATTTCTGGATTATCAAAAAAATGGAAAATGCCACGGAAGAGGAATTAAGCCGAGATCCGTTCCTTGATGCTGACACACAGGAAGAATATTTCGCAACGGAAAACGAACCGTGGGAAGAAAACATTTTGAATGAGGGAAGACAACAGTCCGATGCACGAGAAAACTCAGATGAGGAAACTCTTCCCTTGGGAAGGCCAAAAGATTCTCTGCCGGAAAACACCTCTGCTTTTACAGAAAATAAAACTTCAGAAGAGGAAAACCAGGGGTGGACAGGCTTACCTTCCTTCCTGCGTCGGAAAGAGGAAGAAAGCGGCCTGCCTCCCGCGCCGGAAACCATCAATACACCGCCGCCTTTGCCTTTGTTTTGACAGATATAAAACGCTTATCGGAGAAGACAATGAAAAAACACATTTTCTTTTGGGTCCTTATCGGAGGAATTTTGTCAGCCCTGTATTTTATAATGGGCGGCATTCTCATGCCCTTCATTTTGGCGTTTATCTTGGCCTATTTCTTAAATCCGTTGGTCAACCGGCTTGAGAAACTGAAAATCAACAGAACATTCGCTTCGTTAATTGTTCTGGTTTTGTTTTTTCTCCTGTTAATTTTGTTCTTTATGATCTGTATTCCGTTTATTGAGACGCAGTTGATGCTGTTCTTGTCAAAAATGCCGAACCTGATTTCAAAAACATGGATTAAAATAGAGCCTGTTTTTCTGAAAATAAAAGAACGTCTGTTTTTGGAATCCTCTTTTGATTTGTCGGAAACACTGAAAGAGTACTCAAACAGTCTTCTGGCTTGGAGCAAAGCGTTTCTCCTTACCCTTGTTGAAAAAGGATTTGCTCTGGTCAACCTGCTTTCTTTGTTGGTCATCGCTCCGATTGCTTGTTTTTACATGCTGTTGGATTGGAAGCCTCTCTCCGCTTTTTTCAAAAACACGGTTCCTGTAAAATACCAGGCTTCTTATGAAAAATTCATCAAGGAAATTGATGCCGTCCTTATCGGTTTTGTAAAAGGTCAAACACTGGTTTGTTTATTTCTTTCTTTGTTCTATGGTTTTGGCTTTATGGCCGTAGGATTGGAGCACGGATTTATTATGGGCTTTTTGACCGGATGGTTTTCTTTTATTCCTTATGTAGGCTCTATCTCCGCTTTTATCCTCAGCATGTTGATGGCTTTTGTCCAGGAAGGATCCCTCTTATTATTTATCGGGATTATTGTGGTTGTCATGATAGGCCAATTTTTGGAAGGAAATATCCTGACGCCGAAATTGGTTGGAGATAAAGTAGGAATTCCGCCCGTCTGGGTTCTTTTTGCCCTGTTGGCGGGAGGAAGTCTGTTTGGTTTTGTCGGCATGCTGATCGCAACGCCGGCAGCAGGTGTCTTGGCTGTTTTTACAAAGCATTTTTACCGATGGTACCTGCAAAGTCCTTATTATCTGGGGAAAAGTTCTGCGCCGGTAAAAACATCTGAAAGGAAAAAATGAAAACTTTTCCGCAGTTTCCTTTGCAATTTCCTCTTCAAGACTCTTGGAAGAAAGAGGATTTTCTTGTTGCCCCGTGCAACAAAGACGCCTTTGATATGATTACGCAGGAACCTCTCGGCCCTCAAGCGGCCCTTTGGCTTATCGGGGAAAAAGGTTCCGGTAAAACGCATCTGGCCCATTTATTTTCGGAAACTTTAATTCCCGCCGAACGGCTGACTCAGGAAGAAGTTCCTTCTTTCGCGGGGAAAAAAGTTGTTATTGAGGATATCGCCGCCGACAAGACGGATGAAATTGCCTTATTTCATTTATATAATCTGTTAAAAGAAACAAAAGGGCAGCTCCTTTTAACCGCAAGGGAAAAAATATCCTTTCGCCTGCCGGATTTGGATTCCAGGCTAAAGACGGCTCCTGTCGTTAAAATAGGATTGCCGGATGATGTTCTTGTCGCTTCTTTGTTTTTAAAAATGTTCTATGACAGACACATTGCCGTATCCGGAGAGGCGGTCAACTACCTTGTTACCCACACGGACCGTTCTTTTGACGCGATTCGCCGTACTGTCGCTCAATTGGATAATCTGTCCTTGTCCGCTAAGCAAAAAATCACCATCCCTCTTATAAAAAAACTGTATGAATAACGAGTCGCTCTTCTATTCGGTTCCTTTTTACGCAGACAAAAGATAAAAGCGCCTTTATCGTCTTTCGGAAAGCAGAAAAATATCCTCTCCGACATGTTTCAATAAACTTCAGTGTGTATATGTGTGGAGAGGTCCTTTCAGATAATCCGCTCCGGAGAAAAAGTTTTTTTCAACGATAATAAAAAAACACAAAAAATGTAAAATTCGTTCCCAATCCTGTCCGATAAAAAAGACTCTTTCTGCCCGGATAATAGAAAAAACTGAAAAACTTCCCATCTCGGAACAGCAAAGGAAAGAGAAGAAAAATTCCTCCTTTTTAATTGTAAAAAGTTTTATTTATTTTTTCATTTTATTCTATTTAATTTTATTTTTTCATAGTTTATTATGAAAAAAATAAATTTGAAG
>CASFRQ010000008.1 GCA_949296785.1 uncultured Alphaproteobacteria bacterium | reverse complement strand
GTTTTTTTTGTATTCATACTCGTTTTCGGCGGAAAAGCTTGTTTTTGTTGTAAGAACATCCCGGGTATTCCCGTTCTTATTCTCAAACACATCTTCTTGCAAAAACTTGTAAATGGATTTTTTTAAAGAATCAGAATGATTTTTTATTTTTTCGGACTTATCCGAGGCAAAAGAACTTCGGCTCAGAAAACTATCGTTTTTTGTTCTGCATCTGAAATTTTTTCAAAAGCCTTGAAAAGACGGAGATGAATTTAGTTCGTCTGCAATAAAGTTTTATGTTGGGGAAAATATTTATCTTTTTTCAGCTTTGCCCGCGTTCGCATCGGAGGTTTCAGGCTCAAGAAACGCCGTGTCGTACCGGTGAAGCTGATGCCATTTGAAGAGGTTCAGTAAATGCCAGACATAAGACGGCTTTTCCGGCATGTAAGGCCCCATCCTCTTGGCAAAGAGAAATCCGTTTAAAAAATTGCCCGGTTTTGCAAAAAACAGCCCCACTCGGTATTGCCGCCATTTGAAATAAGTCGGCTGTCTGTTTAAATCCAAAGCATATCCTTCTACTGCATCAAAAAGGTTTTGATAAGGAATCTGTTCCCATTTTGACTCGGGCGGCATTGTCCAAGCATATTGGTCAAAAACCCGAATTCTTTCCTTTTTTCCAAAATCTGAGGCATAGGCCGCCTGCGCCAAGGCAAGCGCCGGCGAAACGGGCAACATCATCTGAGAAAGGTCTTTTGCCATTTGCTGCGTATCCCCGATAAGGTCATATTCGGCAAAAACTTCATTGAGTATGCTCTGTTCTTCCTCTGTCAGAGGACTGCCCTTTTCCGCTTTACTTAACAGAGGCTGAAGTTTGATTCTTCTCTTCAGGATAATTTCATTGTTTCTCAATATCAACGGCAGAAGCGCTTTGATAAACAACTCTTTACTTCCTTTTTCCTTAAAGTCTTCCGGAAAAGCGGTAATGTAAATTCTCGGATATCCGGTTAAAGAACTGTCTTCCTCCAGCCGGACGGCGCCGAATATTTTTGCCAATTCTTCCGTGGTTTGGGGCGTGATGAAGGAATCGGCGACGGAAGTTTCCGTTTGCGCGCTTTTACCCGCGCCGTTCTCTTCCTTTTGGCTTTCATTTATTCCGGCAATGTCGGCGTCTTTTTTCCCCAAGGCGGCTGTCATGTTTTCATCTGTCCGGAGAATTTTGTCTGTTTCGCCGCTTTGGGTGGGAGAAAGCGCTTGAATCTTCTCCTGTTCCCCGACGATTGCCGGCGTTTTAGGGGGGACTGTTTGCCATTTTTCTTCATGCGCCAGGAAATAAGCGTAAAAGAAGCAGGCAAAAGCGGGGATAAAACTTAAAGAAATGCCGACGGCTTTTTTTAACTTGCGTAAAACAATCTTTCCGTTTGTTTTGCCGGTTTGAATATCCGCTTTTTCATTTTTACCCATGGTCTCCCCCATTTCTTTATATTCCGTTTTTTAATTATTTTCACCGTCATTGCTGATGTCTCGGACGGATTTTACACCAGGAAGAAGAACTTTCAGAAAACCTTCCACATTGTTTTTAATGGTTTCCAAGGCATGAGGACAGCCGTCGCATGCGCCTAAAAGCTTTACCGAAACAATGCCGTCTTTAAAGCCGACGAAGGAAATGTCTCCGCCGTGGGATTGCAGAACGGGACGGATTCTCATCTGTAAAATCATTTGTATCAACTCTTCCTCCGAAGGGGAAGAGGCCTTTTTCGCCGCTTTAATTCCTTCCTCGTCAGAGAAAGATTCCGATTGAGCTTTTGGGTTTTCTTGAGAAGGATAAAATACCTGAGCCTGCGGCGTTTCTGTATTTTTCTTTTCGGCGTTTTTAACGGTCATCGGCTCCCTTCCTGCTGAAAAAAAGTTTTATGTCGGAAAGCCGGAAAGCCCTTGTAACCAAAAGCATTCCTGCAAAAGAAAGCATACCCAAAACAATCAGGCTTGACAAGAGGAAAAAAGACGAAATGAAGGAGTATTGCTCCCCCCACGAACCGAATGTTTTTACAATACCTTCCTGTCCCAGCAGCAAAAGAAGAGACATTGCCAGAACGGAAATAATGATTTTCAGAAATCTCCTTTTGAAAAGAGCATCCAAATGAAACTGTTTTTCCTTTTGAATCAGGTAGACATATTGCCCCGCGTTTATCCAAGCCGTCAGCCCGGTTGCCAGAGCAATCCCGACATGTCCCCACAAAAGCATCAGGCCGATTGCCAGAAAAATATTCATGATCAAACCAATGACCGCCACGCGGACCGGAGTTACCGTATCGCCTCTCGCATAAAAAAAAGGGATGAGCGTCTTTGTAATTAAATATGCCGGCAAACCGACGGCGAATGCCTGAAGGGCTGGTGCTATTTGAAGCGTGTCTTCGTAAGTAAAAGCGCCTCTTTGAAATAAAACCCGTATAATCGGAACGGCCAAGATAATCAATCCGCACATTGCGGAAAGGGACATAATTAAAGAAAATTCTAAAGAACGGTTCATACTGTCGTATGCTTTTTCCATTTCTTTTTTCTTAATATGTTCCGATAATAAAGGCAGTAAGGCCGTTCCGATGGCGACCCCGATAATTCCGACCGGCAACTGAAACAGTCGGTTGGCATAGTTTAGCCAGGAAACGGCGCCCGTTCCTAAAAAAGAAACAAGATAAGTATCCACAAACAGGTTTATCTGATAAATTCCGGAACCGAAAACGCCGGGAAGCATTCTTTTCAAAAGCAATTTTAAATCCTTGGACGGCTTCAGAAGGACTTTGAACGGGGAAAGAAAATTAAACAAATACCCTTTTTTATAGACGAAGAAACCCAGAAAGAGCAATTCCAAAATTCCGGCGGCAAATACCCCCCATGCCAAGGCAAAGGCCGGATTCGGAAAATACGGGTGAAGCGCCGCCAAAAAGAAAATCATCACCAGGTTCATCAAGGTCGGCGTGAACGCCGCCGCCGCAAATTTCCCCAATGCATTTAAAATGCAGGCAAAAAGGGAAACCAAAGAAACGCATAGAAGAAAAGGAAAAGTGATACGGGAAAGGGCGGCCGTTACCTCCAGTTTTCCCGGATCGTTGTCAAACCCAGGGACTAGTACAAAAATCAGCCAAGGCATGCATAGCTCAATGATAACAGTCAATACCAGAAGAAGGTAAAACATAAAGCTGAACGCTTCCCGGGCAAATTTTCGCGCTCTTTCCTTGCCTTCGGAATGTAACAAACCCGAAAAAATCGGTAAAAAAGAGACATTTAAACTTCCTTCCGCAAACAAAGACCTGAAAAGATTCGGAAATCTTAAAGAAACGAAAAACGCGTCGGATAAAAGTCCGGCTCCTAAAAATCTGGCGATAAGCATATCTCTAACAAAACCCGCGATACGGCTGATAAATGTCCAGCCTCCGACGGTTAAAATGGATTTTAATAGCCGCATTTTCTTTTCCTTGATAAAAAGTATTTTTCTCATTCATATATGAAAAAAATAAATTTCTCAAGAAAAGAAGCAGATAATTTTCATTTTTAAAAGAAATATGTAAAAAGTTATTGACAAAACTTTTTTTTTGAAATAACCTCATTTATAAGATTAAAGTATCTGGGCTGGAGTAATTGTTTGGAGGAGGTCTCTATGTCAAGGTTTTTTGAAAAAGATCCAGTAAAAAAAGTAAAAGCGGAAAACGCGACCTTGAAACTGAGGAAAGAACCGAACGATTACGAAAGCAACAGGAAGCAAAGGCGGTTAAAAATTGAGATGGCTCGCCGCCAGGTTTTGGCATTAAAACGCGGGGATGTTTTCAGAGCTGTTGTCGGAAAAGAAAGGTAAAAAGATGGATATTGAAAAGTTAAAAAATTCTGCCAAAAAGGATAGTTTGTTGGAGTATTTTCTTTCCAAAGGGCCTGTTGAAGAGATTTCTTCCGGTTCCTCCAGAGATGTTGGTTTGGAAAAAGGGTTAGGGGCGGCTTCGGTTGACTTCTATGAGGCATGTATGCGTTCAAAAAAGGCGGAGCTCGCGCGGGAGTTTTTAGCTGTTGGCGGGATAGAATCTTATCAGTCTGGCAAAGGTAACGGTAAAACGGAACGGGATCATTTGCGTGATGCGTTGATTTCGGCGGGTAAGCAGAGATAATCGGAAAGGTGATTGCAATGATGGATAAAGAATTAATTAAAAAAGTTCCATGCTATAAAGAACCGGAAAATAAAGGGAAGTTTACTTCCGAATTCTATCCTTCTTGCGAGTCTGATGGGCAAATTTTGATTCATGATATGTCTTGTACGCACGATCAACGTAAAAATTGTCCGTTATTGCATCAGATAATGAATCAAAAAACGCGTTAGCTTTTATGAGAAAAAAGTGAGGAGGAAATTTAACCTCCTCATTTTAAATACTAAAAAATGTTTTGAAAAAAAGGGTTTCTTTAAAGGAACCCTTTATTATTTGTCTGAAAAAGGATTTCTGGAATTTTATGAGAGAATTTATAGCCTTGATGACAAAATTTTATGAAAGATTTTTCAGGTAAAGGAGGCATGCCGTTTCATACTCGCATCGGCTTTCATTTCTGTGCGCATGAATTATTTTCCCGGGGTTAAAATAAAAAAATTTTGTCGGTATTGGAAAGGATGAACGCCCTGTCTGCCTTTTATTTGAACTTATACGGCAAAGGTATGTCTTTTGAAAACTTGTCTGATGAGCTTTCAGAAAAAAATCCGTGCAGTGATTTGAAATTCATATCATTGCGAACATTCTGAAATTTTAGAGAAAGAGGCTTTTATAAAGCGTAACATATCTCGCCGATTTTTCGGAAAGGAGACAAGTCAGCCTCGTAAATACGAGGAGAAATAAGAGAGAAGGAGATATTAGTTAAAAATCTTAAAAATACTTTCTTATCAATGAAGTCTTATTCTTTGTGTAACGAATAATTCTCTTTAAAACTTAAGAATTGACTTCCAATCTTAAAATATTCTGACATAAAAAAGGCCGGTTCAGAAAAAACCGGCCGATTTAGGAAAGGAAAAATTAAAGAAACGCCCTTTTGAAGTACTCAGGTAAATCCTCCACTTTGACGCGTTCCTGTTGCATCGTGTCCCTGTCCCGCACGGTAACGGTGGCGGGGGATTGTTCAATGCTTTCAAAATCAACCGTGACGCAAAAAGGCGTTCCCACTTCGTCATGTCGGCGGTAGGCTTTTCCGACATTGCCGGAATCTTCCAAAGCAATCCGTCCGATACCTGTTTTTAAAAGAGACGCCTTGATGTCATGTGCCATTTTAACGATTTCCGGCTGGTTGCGTTTGAGCGGGATAACGGCGACTTTAATCGGAGAAAGGTGTTTTTTCAGTTTCAAGACAATTCGTGTTTCACCGTTCGGGAGTTCTTCTTCCGTATAAGCTTCCGTTAAAACGGCCAAAACGCCGCGTTCTACCCCGGCGGAGGGTTCAATGACAAACGGCACATACCATTTTTTCGTTTCGTCATCAAACAAGGCAAGTTTTGAAGTACTGTCCTTGTTCGGATGGACATGCGCCTGGAGTTCAAGGTCTTTTTGACCTTTTGTGTGATTACCTAAATCATAATCGCGGCGGTTGGCTACGCCTTCAAGCTCTTCATACCCGATGGGAAAATTATAGTACAGGTCATAAGTCGCTTTGGAGTAATGCGCCAAGTCTTCGGGGGCGACGGCGACGATTTTTATGTTTTCCTCTTTCAGGCCCTGTTCCTTCCACCATTTCAAACGCTCATTTTTCCAAAACTCATGCCATTTTTCATCATCTTTGGGCGGAACAAAAAACTCCAATTCCATCTGTTCAAATTCCCGCACACGAAAGATGAAGTTACGGGGCGTGATTTCATTGCGGAAAGATTTTCCGATCTGTGCAATGCCGAAAGGCGCCCTTCGCCCCGTGGAATCCACGACATTTTTAAACTGCGTAAAAATACCCTGCGCCGTTTCCGGGCGAAGATAAGCGGTGGAAGTTTCGCTAGCGACAGGTCCGACATTCGTTTTAAACATCAGGTTAAAATCGCGAGGTTCCGTTAAATCAGTTGAACCGCACTGCGGACATTTACCGTCAACGATTTGGTCCGCGCGCATTCTGTTTTTACATTTTTTGCAATCTACCAGAGGATCCGTAAAAGTATCCTCGTGTCCGCTGTAAACCAAAACGGTGCGTAAGGTCAGGATGGAACTGTCCAACCCTTCAATATCATCCCGTTCGTAAACCATGGAGCGCCACCAGGCTGCCTTCAGGTTGTTTTTTAGTTCAACCCCCAAAGGACCGAAATCATAAACACCTTGCAATCCGCCGTAAATGTCTCCGCTTTGAAAAATAAAACCGCGCCGTTTGCAGAGGGAAACAAGCTGGTCCATGGTTGTCGCCGGCATAATATTCTCCTTAAAAAATAATAAATGAAATTTAAAATATGAGGAAGTATAGCCTTCAATTTCCATTCGGTCAAGAAGGAAGAAAAATTTTCTTTTAAAAAATTTTAAAATAACTGGACAAAAAAATAAAAATTGCTTATAATCTATAATTAAGAGAAGAAAGGCCGTTTGGCAACGCGCTTAAAAAAGAAAGGGAAAACCATGCATCGTGAGGAAAATGAGGCAATCAGGGAAGCTAACCGGGCTATTCGTCGGAATGCGCCGAAGAAAAAAAGAAAGTTAAGAAAAGTCGCGTTGGGAATTTGTGTAGGGCTTGTTACTATCATGGCGGCTCGTGCGGGTTTGGCTCATGTTGATATAGATAAGTTGCCGAAATCGATTCAAACGGCTACTTATTATTTTATGCAGGGCACGGATATGGTCAAGGGCGGTTTTGAGGAATTTGGCGATTTTGTCGTTTCAAAAGCTTCTTCTTTGAATGACAAATTGTCTCAAAAGCAGGATGGGGATGTCCGGTATTCAAAAACGCAGCATACCGATGAAAACGGTGTTACCTCTACGACGGAGGCTATGTCTGTCAATCTGACTGGTTTGGTGAAAAATAGAACGGAAGACGGTGGTTTGGATTACAGCGCATTTGTTAACGGAGAAAAAGTAACGGGGCATTTGGATGCCGAAACAATGAAAGATATTAATAATTCGGAGACGGTTTCTGCCATTGCTATGGATATTGCCAGAAATATGAATGGGAATGAACAGGCTACTGTTGATGTTTTGCAAGAAGAGCAAGATATACCGACGGTTAAACAGGCACAACAAGAAAATACCGCGACCGATGTTGACGGGCAAGGAAAAACAAGCACGACGATTACACCTCAAATTTCAAAAGAACAGGCTCAAGCCTATATTGAGGCCGGCCGTCCGGGAAATATTTTTGATTTTATCAAGTCTCAAAATTCTCATTAAATCAAATTCAAGGCTCCGTTCTGCGGGGCCTTTGTTTTTCTGGAATCTTCCTGTTTTTAAGAGGTAATTCTTTGGAAGAGTTATTCAAAAACGGCGTAATCATTGCATTGTTTTACATTTTTGTCTGAACCGGTTGATGTAAATTAAGGAAAAAATGCCTTTTTCGGAAATTCTTCCCTAAAAATGATATAATGATATGCGGACTCATGGGATATTGTCCGGCGGGCTTTTCCCTTTCTTCTTGTAAAAGTTATAAAAATATAACGGTTCTAAAAAATATTTCTTTTACTATTAAAGATGGAGATTTAGTTTGTTTGATTGGAGAATCAGGTTGTGGTAAAACAACAACTTTAAAAATGATTAACAAGTTGATATCTCCAACATCAGGAGAAATTACAATTAATAAAAAAAATATTCAAAATATTAACGAGATAAAATTAAGAAGAAAAATGGGATATGTAATCCAACAAACAGGACTATTTTCTCATATGACTATTAGAGAAAATATAGAAATAATAGCCAAAATAGAAAAAATACCAATAGAAAAAAGAAATCATCGCGTTAAAGAGTTAATGAAAATGATTGATTTAGATGAAAATTTATTAGACCGGTATCCAAATGAACTCTCAGGTGGACAATTACAAAGAATTGGAATTGCAAGAGCTTTTATGACAGATCCAAAAATTATTCTAATGGACGAACCATTTAGTGCCTTAGACCCAATGAGTAGAACATCATTACAAGATGAACTGCTAAAGTTACAAAGAAAATTTCATAAGACAATTGTATTTGTTACCCATGATATGGATGAAGCAATTAAATTAGCAGATAAGATAGCAATAATGGAAAAAGGAGAACTAAT
>CASFRQ010000007.1 GCA_949296785.1 uncultured Alphaproteobacteria bacterium | reverse complement strand
CAGACAATTTACGCCAAAAACGAAGGGGCCGTCGCGGCGCCAACCGCCGGACTGCACTTTACGGAAGAGCTTTTTAAACGTCTGGATGAAAAAGGCGTCCAAAGGGTGTTCGTGACTCTGCATGTCGGCGGCGGCACTTTTCTGCCCATGAAGGCGGCGGATACCAAAGACCATAAAATGCATGCGGAATTCGGTGTTATCACACAACAAACCGCTGACTTTTTGAACGAAGCCAAACGGCAGGACCGCCGGATTATTTCCGTCGGGACGACTTCTCTGCGTTTATTGGAAAGCGCGGCGGACGATAAGGGCGTTCTGCATCCTTTCTGCGGGGAAACGGATATTTTCATCACGCCCGGCTATCGTTTTAAATTCATTGACCTTTTGTGGACAAATTTCCATCTGCCGAAATCCACTTTGTTTATGCTGGTGTGCGCTTTCGCCGGAATGGAAAAGATGAAAAAAGCTTACCTCCACGCCATAGAGCGGCAGTACCGCTTTTTTTCCTACGGCGATGCCTGCCTGATTGAAAAGGATGACCAGGCGACGATACCTCCCGCTGAAGCTTAAAAACAAAGGGAGATAAAAAGCTTTTTTCGGCACAAGAGTATTTCGGACGCTTGTCTTTAGATGCCCGCCATTTCCGGTTTTTATAAATCGTACCCTTTGAAATATCGGATTTACGGAATGTTTGAGCACCCCGTCATTTTCCGCTCTGACGAACCGTCTCCCCCTGTTCCGGCCACTCCTTCTGATGACGGGCGCCCCTTTTTCAGTTCTTGTCTTTAATCCATTGATCCTTGCTCGGTCATAAAGAGTCATATGCTTTTTCCCTTCAAACCTGCGCTGCTGCGCGCGGAAAATTGCGGTCAGCCGGAAGATTGTCTTTTATTTTCTTTCGCAGTACCGAACGTTTTTTTTACTTTCAACCCCTACCGAAAATAAAGCTTTTTAAGCAGGAAAATTATCTTTTTTATCACCCGCCGAAAGCCAAAAAAGAATGCCCTTATCCGTACGGCTTACAAGATTTTTCTTCTGAAACCTTTCGCTTCCGTCTTGATTTTTTTATGAATAGTTTTCCCTTGTCCGGAGATAAAAGTCGGAAGCATTCTCTTGTCAGATTGTTATCCGCCGATTTTAAGCCGACTTCAAAATAACTTTGCTCTTTCAAATAAGTTTTTCAAAACCTTTTGCCCATCCCGCGGTAAGAAAAACAAAAAACCGGTTTGCATTTAAGGACGCCTTGTGTTATCTTGCCAGGCATCAGAATAAGAGTGTTTGAAACATAAATTCAGCAAAAGGATATCATTATGAGCGCATTGACAGATTTGCTTTTTCCCAATCCGTTGCCTTCCGTTGAAGAGTTGGAGGCGCGCTATCCCGCCCGTTCTCTGCCTCAGGGGGCAAAGGTAACGCGCGTGGCGCCGTCGCCGACCGGCTATATGCATATCGGCACCATGTACACAGGATTGGTTTGCGAACGGTTGGCCCATCAATCGGGCGGCGTCTTTATCTTGCGCATTGAGGATACCGACCAAAAAAGGCAAATTCCCGGGGCAACGGAATTGATTGCCTCGTCTCTTGATTCTTACGGCCTAAAAATTGACGAGGGTGTTTGTCCGGATATGCGTCAGAAAGGCGCTTACGGTCCGTATATCCAGAGCCAGCGCAAGGAAATCTATCAGGCGTATGTCAAAAAACTGGTTGAAGAAGGAAAAGCCTACCCCTGTTTTTGTACTTCCGAAGACATGGACGCTTTAAGAAAGCAGCAGGAAGCATCCGGCGCTCGCCCCGGTTATCACGGACAATGGACAAAATGCCGATACTTAAGCGAAGAAGATGCCATCCGTAAAATAAAAGAAGGAATCCCCTATGTTATCCGTTTTAAGTCGGAAGGGGACTATAACCGCCGCATCGTGATTGAGGATGTTTTGCGCGGTAAAAGAGACTTTCCGGAAAATGACCTGGATATCGTTCTTTTAAAATCGGACGGATTGCCGACCTACCACTTTGCGCATGTCGTGGACGACCATCTGATGGGGACGAACCAGGTTATCCGGGGGGATGAGTGGGTTTCCTCTCTGCCTTTGCATATCCAGCTGTTCGCCGCTATGGGATGGAAAGCGCCGAAATACGGCCATCTGGCGCCGATTCAAAAACTGGACGAGGGCGCCAAGCGTAAACTCAGCAAACGCAAAGACCCCGAAGCCGGCATGTCTTTTTACGATGAACAAGGGTACCCCAAACAAGCGGTTTTGGAGTATCTGTTAAACATTGCCAATTCCAACTTTGAAGACTGGCGGCGTCAAAACCCCGTCAAGCCGATGAACGATTTTCCCTTTTCTCTTAAAAAAATGGGCATCAGCGGCGCTTTGATGGACTTTGTCAAGTTGAACAGTGTCAGCCGGGACACTATTTCCCACATGACGGCGGAGGAAGTGTACGAAAACGCGCTCGCCTGGGCGGAAAAGTATGATGAGGAACTGGCCGGTTTGATGAAAAACAATCGGGATTATGTTCTGGCTATTTTAAACATTGAAAGAAATCCTTCCGGCAAAGGCCGCAAGGATATTCAGGTTTGGGCTCAGTTAAAGGACGAGTTGTCTTACTTCTTTGAAGACAGGTTCCAAGGCGTTCCCGACACGCTTAATCCGGAAGAGGCGGCGCCCATTGCTCGCGACTTTTTGAAAGTTTACGATCCGTCGGACGATAAAGACGCTTGGTTTGAAAAGCTGAAAGAAGTCGCCACTCAAAATGGTTACGCCGGCAGTACGAAGGAATACAAAGAAGCGCCTGAAAAATTCAAGGGTAATATTTCCGATGCCGCCACGATTTTAAGGCTTTTAATCACCGGGCGCAGCCAATCTCCCGACTTGTTTGCCATTATGCAGGTTTTGGGAAAAGACAGGGTCACCGCGCGCTTAAACAGGGTTTTATCGTAAAATTTTCTTTCGTTTTCAAAAAGAGGATTCCGGGAAAAAGCCAAAAAAATTCCGGAAAGAAAAGGATTGAAAAAAAGGGGACGGAACGGAAAATTCCAAGGAGAAGCATCGCAAAAAGAATCCGAGAGGAAAGATTCCAAAAAGAAAGTTTTGTGAGTAAAGTTCCGACAGGAAATTCACAAAAGCATCCCTATCCAAAGCTCTTGTGCAGTTAAACCTCCCAGAATTCTCAATTTACCGAAAATAAAAGGATAATTTCGGAATAAACGAAAGGAGAGCTTTATGCTGATTATTTTAAGCGGGCTGCCCGGCACGGGCAAGTCAACATTGGCCCAAAAACTGGCTGTCCGGCTGGGCGCCGTCTGGCTGAGAATTGACACGATAGAGCAGGCTCTTCTTAATTCCAAGCCTGATTTGAAAGGACGCCTGGACGCCATGGGATACGAGGCGGCCGCCGCTTTGGCCCAAGACCAGTTGAATCTGGGTTTCACGGTTATTTTGGACGCCGTCAACCCGGTTGAAGAATCCCGAAAACTGTTCCGGCAAGCCGCCATCAACACCGGGAAACCTTTTTTTCAGGCACAAATCCTCTGTTCGGATAAAAAAGAACACCGTCGCCGCGTTCAAGAACGCCGCAGCGATATCAAAGGCCTTGTTTTGCCAACCTGGGAAGAAGTGGAGCAAAGACAATATGCCCCTTGGCCCTTTCCCGTTTTTCAGGTAGACACAAGCCTCCTTTCTCCCGACGAGGCGGCGCAGGCCTTGATTGAACGCCTCCACGCCGTGTTCAGTCAAACTTTAGAAACAAAACAGGCGTAAAAAGACAATCTCGCAAAAGGCTTATTTTTCAATTTTTCTTTTAAACTTTCCAGCTCGGGTAAAACATCCGTCGGGGAAGTTAATTTTATCTTGTTTTTTAGGTTCTTTGATAATTTTAAGAAAAAATTTTTCTTTGCTCTCGCCCTTGGCCGGAGGTTTCAAAAGACCGCCTTTTTAATATCCTCTTGAAAAAGAGGGCTTTCCTTTAAAAACAAAGTTCAATCGTTTTTTTTCAAAGACTTCAAAATTTAATTTTCCATCTCCCAAAAACAGCAGGAATCGTTCAAACCGACTGTAAAACCATTCGCAAAAATCAAGAATGTTTCACAAAAGAACCTCTGTCCAGTTCGTCATATGCCTCGGCCAATTCCTCCCTGGAATTCATAACTACCGGGCCGCCCCAGGCGACGGGTTCTTTGACGGGTCGGGCGGCGAACAGAAGAAAACGACAGCCTTCATCGCCTGCTTTGGCCTTCAGTTTATCATCATAGGAAAATAAAACGGCCCTCTTATTTTCCATAAAATCTTTCCCCTCTTCGTCAAAGGCGGCCCGCCCGTCCACAAGATAGGCGAAAACCGTCGCTTCCTTATCCGTCGTTACTTCCCAAAAAGCACCCGGTTTTAAAGAAACATCCCAAAACTGCGTTTGAATAAAGTCCCCTTGAAAAGAGCTTTTTACCCCCTTATATTCGCCGGAAATCACAATCACAGAAGAATCTTTGTCCTCCACTTTCGGCATATTTTCCGCCTGCAGGTCGCGGTAGGCGGGCTTTGTCATCTTTACTTTACGCGGTAAATTTATCCACAGCTGTACGCCCAGCAAATGTTCCGACGGACGAGGCATTTCCTGATGAACAATTCCGCTGCCCGCCGTCATCCATTGCGCGGAACCGTCCTTAATAACACCTTTATGCCCCAAACTGTCCTGATGTTCTATTTCTCCGGAAATCAAATAAGTAACCGTTTCTATACCCCGATGAGGATGTTTCGGAAATCCCATGACATACTCCTGAGGATTTACGGAATCAAACGCGTCCAACATTAAAAACGGATCAAACTCCTGTACCGTTTCATGGCCCAGAACCCTGGTCAAATGAACTCCGGCCCCATCCTTCGCCTTGGTTCCGACGACAACTTTACGAACTGTTCTTAAAGACATTTTCTCCCCCTTTTTCTTTATGAACCTTTTTTTTTAAGATAGAGATTTCAAAAAAGGCTGTAAAGCCGTCCAAAAGGTGAAGAAAAAACATAAAAATGGAATAAAAACAACAAAAAGAAGGCATCAAAAACCTTTCCGACGAAACCGGAAAGAAAAAGCGGCGGCGTTAAAACGACTCCTTCCCTTCAAAAAAAGAGCCTCAAAAACCCGAAAAGCAAAAGAAAAAAATAAACATCCCAAAAAATAACATTCCGCTTTAAAAGACGGAACTCATCATCCTTTAAGACGAACATCCGTTTTTATCCGTCAGCCTTATATGAACATAAAAAAAGAAAAAACGCCTTTTAAAGAATATCCTATCAAAAAAACATCCGAAGAAATCCTCCCGCTCTCCGAACAGTCAGCGCTCGCGAGAACGGGACAGTGTTTCGCAAACAACCTGAAGACTATTCAGCTCCTCGTCACTAAACAGCAAAAGGTTTCCGTTTTCATCCGTTTGAAGTTTTTGTTCTTCACGAGGGGACGGCATATTTTTTCCCTCTTGCCCAAAATCATTTTCTTTTTTGGGCAAAGATGTGTTTTCGGCGGTTTTCGTCATCTCAGAAGAATTCGTTTTATACACGTCACTCTCTTTATCAACAGGCAAAATCCCGCCCTCTACATGAAGCGATTCGGCGGCCTTTTTCGCGTTGGCTCGTTCCAGCTTTTTCAAAGCTTTGTTTAATTCATTCGTTTTGTCCAAAATCCGCAGAATATGGCTGCCGTCGCGATAAACGGACGCATACCCCTTTAAATCGTCCCAGCATTTTTTCTCGCATACCCGTTCCAGCATTATCATCGGCGCGGGAAGCTCTTCTTTTTTTAGAGAGAAACGACCCGTTTCCTCATCTTTTTCCATGGACACTTTCCGGAAAAAACCATTAACCGCCATTTGTAGGAGATATAACCCTTCCGCCGCTTCTTCCCTTTGCATCCCTTTCATGTTGTCAACCAGGCGAAGCATCATGTAATCCAGAGGCAAAGCCTCCTTCACCTGCCGAACGGAAGCATTAAACTCCTCCGGCAAATCTTTCCGCATTCCTTCCAGCCGGGAAACGCAGACGGCGCTTAAAATTTTCAACTCGTCGGTATAGCCGTTTTCCAACAACATATCAAAAATGTTCTTTCCCGCCTTGTTGCGCGGAAAATAAAAACACCCGTCGCCCAACGCCGGTTTATTCGCCAGGAAACTTTTTTCAAAAAGACCAAAAAGAGCTTTATCCTGTTCCCGTCGCGCCTCTTCATCTTTCGCGCTTATCCAGACCGTTTTTTTCGGCCGCTCAAAAAAAGCCATCAATGCGGTATTCCCTGTTGTCTCTTCAACAAACCTCAAATCCGCGCCCGCACCGGACAAACTGTTTATCGCTGTCAGAGTCCTTTTTTCCGCGCCGATAAAAAACAAAAGGGAATTCAGCTGTTCCGCGCTCTTCCCTTTCGCAAAAAAATTGATATACGGCACAAACCAATCTTTCGTCAAATGCCCCATTCCGAAAATATTATGCCGCAAAGCATAAGACAGAATGTCATTTTCCTCACCGTTGTCGTCTTTGAAATTTTCAAAAAATATCCAGTCAAAGCCTTTTCCCCTCGCCTTCCAGATATTCACATCAAACCTTTTTCTGAACGCCTCCAGATTATCCAAATAAACCGCCTGACGTACCGGAGCGGAAAAACGCGGATCAAAAGCGTCTTTCGGACGACGATAATAGCCCTCAATACCCTCTTTGATATTTTTAAAATAAACGGCGGCTTTCCTCAAAGTCTCCTGACGGCGACGTTTTGTCATCTGTTTAAAAGAAGAGGCGTTCCGGCCGAAGTAATCCTCTTTCAAATACTCATAGGGGGAGATGAAAATTTCTTCGGACATGAGACGCCTCTTTTTTTCAAGTGCCTTTTAAGCTACTTTAAAGAAAAGGATTCCTTATGTCAACTCTTTTTTTGTCAAAAATAACTTTTAATTTTTTCAACCATTTTATCCATGGCATCAAAATCTTCCTGTTTCGGCGTACCTTTAGCTAAAACCGGCTCCAAAAGCTCCGTCTCTTTTAAATTCGGCAACATGGCTTTGATTTTGTCAACCATCATTGTTCCCCAGCTGTAAGAGCCGAAGATACCTGCGAATTTCAAGCCCGGCTTAATCGCGTTCGCCAAATATATCGGCAAGACAATCCCCGGATGAGGCCCCGTCAACACCGTCGGCGATCCGATTAAAAGTCCCGCGCCGTCCACCAAATCCATCGCCAAATGGCTGACATTCAAACCGATGGCGTCATAATCCGCCACTTCAATGTCGGCCTGTGTCAGCTTATCTTTCAGATAGTTTTTCATACTTTCGGTTGCCCCGTACATGGACAGCCACACAATCGCCACCTTCTTTTGTTTCTCGGGACCGGCCCATTTGCGGTACAAGTCAATGATAAATTGCGGATTTTTATAAATCGGCCCATGGGAGGAGGCAATCATTTTCGGCTTTAAAGCCTCCACTTTGTCCAAATACTTCGGAAAGATTTTGGCAAACGGCATCATGATTTCGGCGTAATAGCTTTTCGCCGCCGGGATAACGGATGCCTCATCCTCCAAAAACACATCATAGTTCGTCGTGTGAGACCCGAAAAAGTCCGTGGAAAACAAAATACCGTCTTCTTTTAAATAAGCGAACATCGTGTCCGGCCAATGAACCCACGGCGCAAACATAAATTGCAGGGTTTTGTCACCGAGGCTAAGCTCTTGCCCGTCTTCAATCACGATATAATCTTCGTCTTTTAAAGGCAGAAAACCCATCGTAATTTCTTTGCACTTCGCGTTGGTGACAATTTTTGCCTCGGGATACAGTTCCAAAAGCAAGGGCAAAGTACCGGTGTGGTCCTGTTCCCCGTGGTTGGCGATGACATAGTCAATTTTTTCAACGCCCATTTCTTTAAGCTTTTCCAAAAGTTCTGACGCCATCGGCGGATACACCGTATCCACCAGTGCCGTCTTTTCCGACCCTTTAATCAAGTAAGAGTTATAGCTTGTCCCCTCACTCAAAGGCATCAGTTGGTCAAACAACTGACGGTGATAATCT
>CASFRQ010000006.1 GCA_949296785.1 uncultured Alphaproteobacteria bacterium | reverse complement strand
GGCGGCGCCGGTTTTATCGGCTCCAATTTTGTTCCCTATTTTGTAGAAAAATATCCCCGGTACCATATCCTCAATCTGGACAAACTGACTTACGCCGCCAATCTTGACAACCTCTCCGAATGCGCCGGAAAAAACAATTATACTTTTGTCAAAGGCGACATTTGTGACACGGCTCTGGTGGAAGACCTGTTCAAAAAATACGATATTCGGTTTACAGGTCGTGTCTGGGTCAAAATGCCGGGGGATATTTTCAACGGTTCCACGGTTTACTCGTCTTCTTTGAAAAGTATTTATCGGAGTTTTGATCATTATTTGGCGCAAAAGGGGACGCAGGGCGTTTGTATTGCGGACAGTCGCAACCAGATAAAAAATACCCGTGTTTCCCACAGTATTTTCCGGCAAAAATTTAAAAAACCGGAACTTTTCTATCCTAAAGTGATGGAACTGCCTCTTTTCAGCCACAGCAACAACCATGCGGGAATTCAACTGTGCGATTTTTTGTGTTCGGCTTTGTTGTTTCCCTTGGCCAGCTATGTTTATTGCCGGGGATTTGTGGAAAATGTTCATGTGCAGCCGTCTGCTCAGGAAATGCGTCGCCGGTGGGGCGAAACTTTAAGAAAGCTGCAGTATTCTTTTACGGATGAAACCGGTTGTAAAGTCCCGGGCGTGATTGTCACGGATTCTTCCATGAATTCTTTAAGTTCTTTTGATTTGTTTTGTTAAAGAAGTAATTATTTCCCGGTTTTGATAAAAAATATGTTTTTCAAAAACTCCCGCTTCTCTTTCTCGCTGTTATAGATTTTGCTTCACAACGAAAAAGAAAAAGCGGGAGTTGTCGGATTCAGGCTGTTAACCTTATTCCTGAGTCGTGCTTTCCGTTTCGGCGGCAGCTGTTTTGCCAAAGGTATTTTTTTCGGCAATACGAGCAGCCTTGCCCCTTAAAGCGCGCAGGAAGTACAATTTTGCGCGGCGGACTTTACCGATATGCAGAACTTCAATTTTCGCCACATTCGGGGAATACAACGGGAAAACGCGTTCCACGCCTTCGCCGAAGGAGATTTTGCGTACCGTAAAGGTGGAGTTGAGCCCGTCATTCTTGCGAGCGATGCAAACGCCTTCGTACGCTTGAAGACGTTCTTTGTCCCCTTCAACGATTCTGTTGTAAACTTTAACCGTATCGCCGGCTTTGAAGTCCGGGATTTGTTTGGCGAGCTTTTCCATCTGCTCGGCTTCAAGAGTTTGAATGATATCCATTATAAGTTTCCTTTCTCTTCTTTGTGTTTTAAATAAGCTTCATATAAATCAGGTCTTCTTTGTTTTGTAACGGTTTCCGATTGCGCCAGGCACCATTCCTTAATTTTCCTGTGATGCCCGCTGACAAGAACTTCCGGGACTTTTAAGCCTTTGTACTCGGCCGGGCGCGTGTATTGCGGATATTCCAACAGGCCGTTTTCAAAGCTTTCTTCCGCTAAAGATTCCTCGTTGCCGATGGTTTCGGGAAGTAAACGTACTACCGCGTCCAACAACACCATGGCGGCGGTTTCCCCGCCGGACAAAATGTAGTCGCCGATGCTGATTTGCTCAATCGGCCAGAGCTCAAACACCCGCTCGTCAATTCCTTCAAAATGGCCGCATAAGAGAGTGATTTCCTCTTCTTTGGCCAATTGGCGCGCTTTTTCCTGCGTCAGAGTCTTTCCCCGGGGGGAAAAGTAGATTAAAGGTCCTTTGACGGAGCTTTTGCCGTAGGTCTCTTCCAAGGCTTTATCCAGCACATCCGCTTTCATCACCATGCCGGCGCCGCCCCCGAAGGGAACATCGTCCACCGTACGGTGCTTGTCAAAGGCATAGTCGCGGATATTGACGACATCCAGCGTCCATTTGCCCGCCTCCAAAGCCTTCCCGGCCAAAGAATGGCCGAGCAGCCCCGGGAACATTTCCGGGAAAATCGTCAGGACGGTCGCTTTCATCGGCGCGCCTCCTTCCGGTTTCGGCTTGTTCCTTCTTCTCTTTCTGCCGCTTTTTTCGTTTCTTTGATATCAAAGAAAGAAGGGGGCGTGAGAGTCAGCCTTTTTGCCTCAACATTCACTTCTGAAACCGTCTGTCCGTTAAAGGGGAGAAGGATTTCCCCGCCGTCCGCTTTTTTGATTTCCAGGACCGTTCCGGCCCCGAAATCATAAATCTGCGACACGACGCCGTACTTTTCCCCGTTCGGAAGATAAGCTTCCGTTTGCAGAAGGTCTTCGTAATAAAACTCGCCTTCTTTCGGTTCGGGCAACCTGTCGGACGGGACAAACAAATCCAATCCGGCCAATTGTTCGGCCTGCGTTCGTGTTGTGACGTCTTTAAAAGACACGAGGAAAATATCTTTTCCCGCGGTCGGCTGACAGGAGACGATTTCCAAACAACGTCCGCCCGCCTTGTCCGTCAGGGGGGAATAATCGGCCAATCGCGCGGGAATTTCCGTATAGCTTTGACATTTGACAAAGCCCTTAATCCCGTGCGCGGCCGTTATTTTTCCGATGCGGATGAGGTGTGGACGCATGTTGTTTTCCTAAAGAAACCTATTGTTAAAACCTGATTTTTCAGAAATTCTTACACGGCAGCTTCAGCCGGTGTTTCCTCGGCGGGAGCGGCGGCAGCCTGAGCGGCTTCCTCGGCGGCTCTCTTCGCTTCTTCGGCGGCCTCTAATTCAGCCTGGCGTTTGGCTTCGGCTTTTTCGGCAGCCTCTTTGGCGCGTTCCTGAGCCTTCGCTTTAGGCAGCGGCTGTTTCGTCTGTTCATGCATGACCGGCGCGTCGCACAGCCCTAACACGGAAAACAGGCGAGTAATTCTGTCAGACGGCTGAGCCCCGACACTGAGCCAGTATTTAGCTCTTTCTTCGTTGACTTTAACATGTTCCGGATGATCTTTGGCAACCAAAGGATTATAGAATCCCAAGCTTTCCAAATAACGGCCGTCGCGCGGAGATCTGGAATCCGCGACAACGATTTTGTGGAACGGATGCTTTTTGGATCCGCCTCTTGCTAATCTGATGCGTACTGTCATGTTTT
>CASFRQ010000005.1 GCA_949296785.1 uncultured Alphaproteobacteria bacterium | reverse complement strand
TTTTTAAAAAGAAAAAGGCTGTTCTTGTGTTTTCCTTTTAACTTGGTAAAAAATGAAAGAAAGACTATGTTTCTTTCTTAAAAGAATTTTTATTTTTTTGTTTTGCAGGTTAAAAAAATTCTTTATAGTGTTTTTACAATCGTCTGAATAATTTGAAAAAGGAATTGAATAATGAAAGAGTTTGTGTTCTCTCCCGAGGCGTTAACAGTCGGTCCGTCCCCGTTCCGCGTGTTGGCGGACAAGTTGGCCGTTCATCCGGATGTTATCAATTTTACCATCGGCCAACCCGATTTTGATGTGCCGGAAGAAATTAAAAAAGAGCTGTGCGCTGCTGCTTATGAACAAAGGCACGGGTATGGCGCCACCGCGGGGGTGAAAGGATTGAGGGATAAGATACTGGCGGCTAAAAACTTTGGAAAAGACAATCTGGATGTTCAGATAACGACCGGCGTTCAGGGCGGATTTTTTACGGCGTTCAGGACTTTTGTCAGCACGGGGGAGGAAGTGTTAATCCCGGATCCGTATTATTTGGAATACAAAGGAGCAACGGATTTATTGGGGTTAAAAGTAAAACTCATCAATACTTATCCTTTATTTAAGCTGACTTTGGAAATGGTGAAGCAGGCGGTAACGGAAAAAACAAAGGTTTTGGTTATGAATTCTCCGAACAATCCGACCGGCGTTATGTATGACAAGGAGGAAATGGGGAAAATCATCCGTTATTTGGATGAAAAGGGCGTAGTGGTCTTTTATGACACGATTTATCAGGAATTTAATTATACTGCGGACAAGGTTCCATTTAATCCGTTTAATTATGGGAATAATGTTGTTGTTTTTGACGGTTTTTCAAAGGCTTACGGCATGCCCGGATGGCGGTTGGGCTATATGATTGCGGATAAAAGGATTATAGAAAGAACGACTTATGTTCAAAGTCAGATTCATTCCTGTGCATCTACGATTGTTCAACATGCCGCGTACGCTTTTGACAGGGTTGACTTGTCCCCGATTATTGAAAGATATCGCCGCCGGCGCGATCTGGTTGAAAAGGAACTGGTTGGTTTTTACGATTTTGTTCCGTGCGACGGAGGGTTTTATTTCTTTTTGAAAGTGCCGGAAACGCTTCATATGACGGGAACTCAGTTTTGCGATTACGCATTTGACCGGGGCGCGGCGCTTTTGCCGGGCGGCGCTTTCAGCAGTTTCCATGATACGCATGTCCGCTTCAGTTTTACGGCAAATGAGGAAAAACTGGCGGCCGGTTTGGAGATTTTAAAAAATATCGCCGGAGGAAAATAAAAAACGTCGGGGAAGTTTTTTAAGTTTTAAAACCTTAAAGAATCATAAAATCGGTGCTGTTCTGTCAAGTTCGGTGCCGATTTCCTTGTTAAAGTATACGGTTTTATTTCTTCAAACGGTATTGTTTGTTCTTTCAAGTCGTACCGGTTCCGGTTGTTTTACAAAAGAAGGAGAGGTTTTCGTTAAATTACGGCGGTCGGTTGAGCAAAGTTCATCTTTGTTTGACAAGGAGAGTTTTATTAAGCTTGAGCGGGCTGTTTCTTAATTCGGCTTTGGCTGCTTTGGTAAGTTACAGCTGGTTCCATCGGATTTAGTACAGATTATTCTGTTAAACTGACTTATTTTGCCAAGTTCAGTACTGATTTTTTAAGTGAAGCGGCTTTGTTTTGATACTTTATATCGGTTGTTTTGGCGGTTGGGCATTGCAGATTCCGTTATTTTGAACAAATTGTTTCTCAAAAATATGAGATAGTCGCTTTGGAATGATACAGTTTTTTTTGAAATAATAGTGGAATTTTTAGAAAGAAGTCCAACTTTTTAATTTAAAACTGCCATTTTAACCATGTAAAGAGGATGTTGCCGCTGCCGTTTCCTCCGGGAATATAAGTGGTTTGGATGGACAGACGCTTATAGCCGATTTCAAAAACAGGCAACGGCATAGGCAACGGCAGATAGTCGTAATCGCTTCTGAATGTCAGGCCGAGCGTGTACCCTATGCCAAATCGCCAGTTTTTCTTTTTATCCGGATATCCGTAGGTCATCCACGCGTACCCGAAAGTAGGTTCCGGATCATTGTGCGAATCTTGAAAAGTCATAGCATATAAAGCATGCCAATTGCCTTTGTCATCAATATAATATTTCCCCAGGCCGGCCCCCCAGGGGCGTTCGTTATATTCCTTGATTTTCTCTTTCTTATAAGTCCGCCGGTTGTGCCAAGTGTTGACGGGAATATATAATTCCCATTTGTCGGAATTCCAAACGGTTTTAATATCTTGAATTTTGTTATGGATAAAACCTTCCCCTTCCGCTTTTGCCAAGAAAGGCGAAAAGAAAATAACCAACAAAAAAATCCAAAATCTCATCGTTCTCATCTTTTTTTATACGCTTATACAATAATAAAGAGGAGAAAGCAAAGGGAATTTTTGAAGTCAAAAAGAAAAGCCTTCCGGTATTTTTACAAGTTCTTCGTCGGTTAAAGTACGGTTTGTCGCCTGTTGATAGGAGGGGAGAATCTTTTTAGCCAAAGGCGGAAGAAGTTCATCTGCCTCTGATAAAAGGGACCACATTTCTCCAGCTTCCATGGTAAAATCTTCATCCTGCACGGCATGCAAGGTGTGCAACCAGACATAGCCGCCCAAAATCAGGCTTTTATGATGGTGGTTTTGAAGATGGATGAGGGCGAGAGCCACTTGTAAAGCGGCATCCTTTTTTTCTTTGACCAGTAAAAAAGGTGCGGATAAATCCAGTCCGTTTGCTTTTTGCAAATCTTTAAAGAGAGCAGCGGAAAGTTTAAGATGCGCTTTTTGCTCCATTGTCATTTGACGCAGGTTTTTTAGAAATTTTCGCAGTTCGCGACGTTGTCCTTTTATCAAGAAATATTTAAAAATTCCCATAAATTTCCCCGTTTCGGATAGCGGATGTTTTATTCTTTTGCTTTATTTTTTGACCTGAATAAAAAGATAAGTCAAGAGATTTTCCGTTTCTTAGGACTTCTTCGGCGGCTTGGCTGCGTTTTGAAGAGCCGTTCTGGTGCAGCGCCATTTCCGGCAGAAGGCGAAAAGGCGCCTTTGAACCGTTTGTTCCGGAAAGGATAAACCTTTTGGACAATTCCCCCGTTCTCGGCGTTAAAGGCAGGACAGTGATGCCGCCCAATCTTTCGTTCAGTAAAGAGAGAATTTCCGGCAGGCGGCCGGTACAGTGTATCATTGTAAAAGTCCCTTTTACCCGGAGATGCTTTAAACAGAAGGAAAGCCATTGCTTAAGAGAAGCCTCTTCTTTTCTTGTCCGGCCGATAATCTTGTTAGGGCAGGAAGGGGCTTCCGTAAAATAGGGAGGGTTAGTGATGACATGGTCAAACAATCTGCCTTTAAAACAAAGGGGAGGCGAGAGGATATTTCCCAATATCCCTTCAAAAGCAACCCCATTCATTCGGGCGTTTTCGTCGCATTGAGAAAGAAGCTCTTCCTGAAGTTCAAAACCGGTGAGATGAATCGTTTTTCCGGCCTCTTTCGCCCGTGCGTTCAAACATAAGCCGACCGCTCCTGTGCCGCATCCGACATCCAGGACGGACGGTTCTTTTACATACGGTCTGTCCAACGGAACGGCGGCGGCCAAAAGGACAGCGTCCGAAGTGGCCTTGTAACCGTTGGCTGCTTGTTTGAGGACGACTTTTCCATTTAAAAAATTATCCAGAGTAAAATCGGTATCTTCTTTCATTTTTCATCCTTTTCCTTAGAAGTACAAAAAAAGACGGATAAAGTCCACGCTTTTTTTGTTGACAATTTTTGGTAGAGGTTTTATTTTGGCACAGGTTTTGCCTTTTAGAGCTGGTTATATGACGAAGCGTATTTGTTTTAAAAAGACAGCCCTTTGGCTGATATTTGTTTCCGGGATTATTTTGGCGTCCGGCGCGTGTTGGATTGTTTCAAAATTCGGAAAAGTGACGGCGGAACAACTGTTGTTCCATTTTTATATGCCGTTGGAAGCGGATTTGAAAATGAATGTCTCTTTTGCAAGAGGAACGCTTGTCCCGGCTGTTTTATCCTGTCTGTTTTTTGTTTTTTTGCTGAAGTTTCGTTTTAAAAGCGCTTTCGGTCAGAAAACAGGGTTATTTTTTAACAGACATTTTTCCGCTGTTTGTTTTTTTTGCTTTTTGGGCGGCGTTTTGTTTTTTATTTGGAAGCTGAATTTTGTTTCTCTTCTGTCCTATTATTCCGGGAATGTCCGGTATTCTTCTTTTTATGAGGAGAATTATGTTAACCCTGAAAAGGTTTCCGTTGTTTTTCCGGAAAAAAAGAAAAATCTTGTTTTGATTTTTTTGGAATCCATGGAAACCTCTTATATAAACGGTTTTGATAAAAATCTTCTGCCTTGTTTGTCAAAGGCGGCGTCGGAAAATTTAAATTTCAGCGATACGGAAGAAATCGGCGGCGCCTTTCCTGTTGAGGGAACGCAATGGACAATCGCCGGCTTGGTTGCTCAAACTTGCGGCTTGCCGTTAAGAATGCCTATTCGCGCGAATAAATATGAACAGTATGCCGTCTTTTTGCCGAAGGCTAAGTGTCTGCCGGAGTTTTTGAAGGAAAACGGTTATGTCCTTTCTTTTATGCAGGGGTCAAATATTTCTTTTGCGGGAATGGATGTTTTTTTACGAGAACATGGTCCCGTTCCTGTTAAAGATTTTTCTTATTTTAAAAAAGAAGGAATGATTCCGGAAGACTATAAAATCTATTGGGGGATAGAGGATAAAAAACTGTACTATTTTGCGAAAAAGGAGCTTCTTGATTTATCCCGAAAAGGGCATCCTTTCGCTTTTATAATGATGACGATAGATTCTCATAAAGGGGACGGGTATTTTGAAAAAACGGTTTGTCCCCGTTTGTTTGACAAAGAGTATGAAAATGTCATGAGCTGTGCCGATATGCAGGCGGCCGGGTTTTTAAACTGGTTGTCGGAACAGCCTTTTTATAAGGATACGGTTGTTGTCATTGTCGGCGACCATTTGGGAATGAATCCTTTTTTGGAAAAGGTAAAAAACCGTCGTCAAATGAATATTTTTATAAACTCTGAAAAGACAAGTCGGAAAAAGAACAGAAAATTCACATCGTTTGACTTGTACCCGACAATTTTGGAAGGGATGGGCGTTCAGATAGAGGGAGGGCGACTGGCCTTAGGAACTTCCTTATTTTCGGGGAAAAAAACATTTTTGGAAAAGGGAATGGATTTGGAGGAAGCCAACCGGGAAATTATGAAACGCTCCAAGATTTACGATGAACTTTTTTACGGCAGAAAGATAGATTAACCAAAACAGCCCGGAAAAGCGGAATAAAAAGGCAAGGCGGAAGAGAATTAAAAAGAATTTAAAAAAGTTGAAAAAAAGCTTGCAAAGATTTTTCAGATGTGTATATTTTGTATATCTTTTGAAAATATCGGGGGTATAGCTCAGTTGGGAGAGCGTTTGAATGGCATTCAAAAGGTCAGCGGTTCGATCCCGCTTACCTCCACCAAAATGAAAACGGCTGATTGGCCGTTTTTTTATGATTTAAGCATGGCTCGCCCCCTTACGGTGTCTTTTGTGTCGTATATCGTTGTCCCGTTTTTCTAGGGCTTGAATATTATTCTGCGTAAGCTGACAGGCGCAGACCTCTCGGTCCAGCCATAAGGTTGGCAAAGTTTTGGGCTTGCGCGAACGAAGTTGAAATATATTCATATTGTTGGCATTAAGGTAGAGGGAGTTTATGAAATGGTGTTTATAAAAACACAAAAAAATACGATTTTAAAAAAAATGGTATGTCGTCATATGTTTTTATGAATTTATGCTTGCCCGCTTAGAAGAATTTCTGTAAACTTTTAATGGCTTGGAAGAGTTTTCATTCCTACAAAAAAAGGATTTAACTGACGGAGAAAGGCATGTCGGAAATTGATGATTTAATTAAATTGAACGAGCTTAGAGAAAAAAATATTTTAACACGGGAAGAGTTTGAAGAACAAAAGGCTAAATTGCTCGGAACTTCAGGTCAAACGGACAAAGAGGGAGGGCTTTCTTCTCAGTCAGCGGGAAATACAACCGATAAAGGCTCAAAAGCGGATAAAGCTTGTCTGAATACCGAGGAAAAGACGGTTAACCGGGTGATGTATATTATTTTGGGTATCTTTTTCGGACTTTTCGGTATTCATAATTTTTACGCGGGATATAAAGGAAGAGGTATTGCAAAGATATTATTGTCCATCCTGATTGTTCCGATTCTTTTTGTGGAATTGTGGGTTTTGATTGAATTGGTGGTGACCAAGACGGACGGTAAAGGGCGTCTGATGGAAGAAAGTGCGACGCCGGTTCGGATTTTACCGATTATTTTTTTGATAATCTATTCTTTGTCTCTGTTTTTTATTGTTTTTGTAGGAGGAATGGCCGGGTATTCCTCTGCCAGAAGGAGAATTGCGGAAAACAGGGCGTTGGATGACTTGATGCTGGCCGTTGTAAATGTCCGGGAGATTTCTTCTGGCGGAAATTACGAAAATATTGAGAATATTGCGGCGCAGATCGGGCTTTTGGATAATTTGAACAATTCTCTGTCTGATATTTCTGGCGAGATGGAAGTCAGGATTCAGGCCGATCCGGAAACTCCGGCTTACTTTAATCTTGTCTTTGACAATATGGATACGCAATTTTGTAAAAGAATTGCTTCCTTTGATTGGGGGGAGGGGAGTTATATCGGCATTTCTCCAACAGAGGGTTCTCCGATAAATACTCCGGGTGCAATGTCTATATGTGAAAAATACGGTACAGTTTATATGATTGTGCGGTAATTCACGGCGACGTGTTTTTTGTTTGCTAAAAAAAGGTCGGTCCGGAAAGGACCGGCTTTTTATATCGGGGTATTTTTTTGTGAAAAACAGAGAAGCGTCGGGTAGGATGTGCAGGTTTTTAAATTCCCGAATAATGTAAAGGGAAAACGGATATTTTAAAGAAAATTATGTTTGTTTTGGAAAAGCAAAGTTTTTTGTCCCGGATGTATCCGACGGCAAATAAAATTCTGAGGGTGAAAAAGTAAAAATCAATGTTTGTTTGCCGCTGATGAAGAAAAGGGTTCAAAAAAGTTTACTTGCGGGAAAGGCGGGGTCTTTATTTAGGGTGGCGTTTTTCCGGCAAAAAATTTTTTTGTCTTTATAGGGGGACGAAATCTTAAGGTCAGAGAAAAAAGCTTGGCAGATATCGGCGAAAAAAAGCCTTCTTTTTCGGTACGAAATTTTTTATGAAGATAATTTTAATACGGTATGGCAAAATAAAAAGCCGTTTTCCAACTTAGGAAAAGGAGGAGTGTTTTGTTTGCTTTGTGCCGTTTTTTTATTCTGAAAAACGGAAAAACTTTCTTTACTTTCTATGGGTGCAGAATGGGCACAGAAATTTTGAAATAAAAATTACTTTTTATCCCGGTCTTTTATTTAAGAGAAATCATCGGTTTCCTCTTTGAAAAAAAGAAGGCCACCTTACCCATTTTCATTTGAGCGATTTATCAGGACGGATAGTTGAGGCATGTTTTTAATTTTTCTTTTTTGATTTTCATTTTTTTTCCTTAGAAAATCATTGATGATATCGGCGCAAATGAGCAAATCCTGATACTGCATTTTTTGTCCGCGAGGAGAGCCGCCGATGCTTTCCCTCCCTCCAAATCCGTTTTCCTCGGAACAGGCGTATTTTTCGTTCATTTTAATAAAAACATTCTTCAAACCGCCTTTGCCGAACAGTTTTTCGGCAACTTCTTTATTCGGACAACCGAAGGACAAGGTGTTTCTTTTCATATGAAACGAGGCGACGACAGGATTGTCCCACCCGTTGATGTCTTCGGGGCCGGCCCTGTCTTCCCGCCTTTGATACCATTGAGGAAAACCGAAAAGGCAAGTTTTTTGAACGATGAGAACATTATTTATTTTTTTGCTGCGCTCTTTTAAATCTTCCAGAGCCTGCCTTTTATTTTCTTCTTCTGATTTTTGCGCATCACGCACGTATTTTTCCGCCGAAGGGTCGGTCAGTAAGGTCCTGAGCCCGCAAACGGCGGCAAAGGCTGTCAAGTCGGTTTCCTTATGTGCGCAGAAAAGATTATTAAATGCTGCCAAATAGCTGCCGTAAGGCATGGATAAGATATCCAATCCGACGGGATTTGTATCCAGCGCGGCAATCGTTTCGGCCAAAGGAGTCAGGTCTTCTTTAAATTCATCTTTGGAATTGGGATGAGGTAAGATTCCCGCTAAAGAAGCCGCCGCAAAAATGCAGTCAGCATCAATGTGAGTGATGACGAAACGAGGATCGTCCGCTCTGGCGCCGTAGTAATCCCGGTAAGCGCGGATGGCAACGGATTCCAAATGGGACATTTTGCCGTGATGGTCCATTTGAAGCTCATCTACAACGGATTCCCCCCCGAAAGAACATTCCAAAGGACAGTATCCCTCTTCAACCAAAGATTTTGTTTCATTGACATCCGAACTGAGTATCAACGCAAGCTTTTTCATGCTTTTCCCCTTTGTTTGGTTTTTATTTAAATAAGTTTATCTCACTTGAAAAAAGAAAACAACCCTTTTGGCTGTTTATTTCTTCGTAAAAAAATAAGGCTTTTGAAAAAAAGATCGATTTTTAACCTTTTAACCGGAAGGGGAAGAAAGAGAATGACAAGCTTTATTTCTTTCTGTTCAAAAGTCCAGATTTATTTTTTCTCCGTTTAGCATAAAATAAAAAAGCATTTTATGAGGGGAGAAAAAAATGGCGCAGGCAAAACGGTTTCAATTAGGGTTATGGCAGGTTGTTTCTTTGGGAATAGGTTCCATTGTCGGAGCGGGAATTTTTGCCCTTTTGGGGCAGGTGTTGCAGGAAACGGGCAGTTGGACATATCTCTCTTTTTTTATTTCTGGAATTATTGCTTTGTTTTGCGGTTACGCCTATGTCAGGTTGGCCGGCGCTTTTCCGAATATGGGAGGGATTACAGACTATTTTCATCATGCATTTAAATCAAAATGGGCGGCAGGTTCTTTATCCTTGATTTATGTTTTTACTACTTTGATTTCTGCGGGAACGATGGCAAAATCTTTCGGTTTTTATATGACGAGTTTGCTTCCGGATATATCGTGGCTGACTGCAAATGTATGGGCCGCCGGTTTGATTGTCCTTTTGGGAGTTTTTAATATGATGCAGGCAAAAGAGGTCGGCAATATGGAAGCTTTTCTGGTCGCTTTTAAAATCGGGATTTTAACTCTGTTGATTTTAGCGGGATTTGCGCGGTTTCATGAGTACACACCCGCTTTTGAATCAAATCCTTCCATCGCTTCTTTTTTCAGAAGTGTCGGGTTGACATTTTTTGCTTTTGCCGGATTTGGTGTTATTACGAATGCGACGGCGTATGTCAAGGATCCTCAACACACGATTCGTCGGGCGATGTTTTTGACGATTTTTATTGTGATGGCGCTTTATATCGGTTTGGCTTTCGTTATTTTAAATTACATCTCTGCCGCCGTTTTTGAAAAGAATGTAAATGTGGCGGTGGCCGTCGTAGCTGAAAAACTTTTGGGAAACATAGGCTCGTTTTTGATTTATGCGGCGGCGATTATGGCTTTTGTCACGGGAATCAACGCCAGTTTTTTCGCTGTTTTCAGAATTACAAAATCTTTGGCCGAACAGGGGATACTTCCCGGTTTTTATAAGAGGAAAATGATAGGAAGAGGGACTTTCGGCAACGGACTGACCGTGGGATTGTTGACATTGGTGACGGTTTTGTTCGGATTTGACGATATCGTTAATTTATCCAGCGCTGCTTATCTGGTCAGTTATCTGGGAATTTTTACGGCCTGCTTTATTTTAAGAAAACAAACGCACGCGAAGATACTCCCTCTTTTTCTCGGCGCGGGGGCGATGGCTGTTTTGCTGATTGGCTTTGTCTACAGCGTTTATCTGTAGAAAAAATGGTATCCGGTTTGTTTGAATTTGGATAATTATCCGCGATTTCTTATTCTTTTCTAAAAGGGAAAAAGGCAGAAGGCGTATTTTTTCCGTGCTTGATTTTGCCCGCGATTTATTTAAAATATAAAAGACGGGG
>CASFRQ010000004.1 GCA_949296785.1 uncultured Alphaproteobacteria bacterium | reverse complement strand
CATGAAGTTCTTCCCCTTCTTCCGACATAACCATTCGTCCGAATTGAGCAATACTATCACCCCGTCCGATGCCTCACGACACGCCTTTATCATCTCTATGTGACCCTCGTGTATCGGGTCAAATCCTCCGCTTACTATGTAGTACCTCATCTTGTCCTCCTTATCCTTTTATGGGTATTGAAACAGAAAATCTTTCCAACTGAATGGTATTTAAATTTATTCCTGCTTTACTTTTAATGAGAATGTATAGTTTAAATGTTCGTTTTTTCTTAACATACAGGAACAAATTTTAAAATCAAGTATATATTTTTAATTTTGCCTTATTTTGTCTGGCAATTGTTGTGTTTTTTAAAAAAATAAAAATTCTTTTTATAAGTGTTAAGAAAAAACGAACGTTTAAAATTAACAAAATATAAAAATAGGCGGGAATAAAGGAAAGTAAAAATGGAAACGATATTGGTCACCGGCGGAACAGGTTTTTTGGGTTCAAACTTATGTGTTCGCTTGATACGGGAAGGTAAAAGAGTTATCTGCATGGATAACAACTATACCGGACGGATGGAGAATGTGGCGGAGATTATGGAACACCCCAATTTTACCTTTATCAAACATGATATTACGGAAGCTTTGCCGGAACTTGGAAAAATAAATCAGATTTATAATTTAGCCTGTCCTGCTTCCCCTCCGGCTTATCAGGGAAAGCATTCCATAGAGACGACAAAAACTTGCGTTTTAGGGGCGTTGAATATGTTGGAGCTGGCCAAGAAAAACAACGCGGTGATTTTACAGGCTTCCACTTCGGAAGTTTACGGAGAACCTTTGGTTCATCCTCAGGTGGAAACCTATTGCGGCAATGTGAATCCCATCGGTATCAGAGCCTGTTACGACGAGGGAAAAAGGTGTGCTGAAAGTTTGTTCTTTGATTATCATCGCCATGAAAAAGTTGAAATTAAAGTTATTCGCATTTTTAACACATATGGTCCGAAAATGGATCCGAAGGACGGTCGCGTCGTCAGTAATTTTATTTGCCAGGCTTTAAAAGGCGAAGACATTACGATTTACGGCGACGGGTCTCAGACGCGCTCTTTTTGCTATGTGGATGATTTGATTGAGGCTATGGTTCGGATGATGAATTCTGAAAAAGGCTTTACGGGGCCCGTCAATACGGGAAATCCCGGCGAATTTACCGTGAAGGAATTGGCGGAAAAAGTGTTGAAAAAGATTGTTACTTCCTCTAAATTGGTATACAAAGAGTTACCTAAGGATGACCCGACACAACGGCGGCCGGATATTTCTTTGGCAAAGTCCCGTTTAGGATGGGAACCTGTCGTTAAGCTGGATGAAGGTCTGGACAAGACGATAGAATATTTTAAAACGCAGATATAAGGCTTATTCCAAAAGTAAACAGGAGCATTAAATGAAAGTTGGAATTATCGGAACAGGGTATGTCGGGCTGCCGACGGGCGTCGGGTTGGCGGAACTTGGCAACGAGGTTGTTTGCATAGACAGGGAACAAAGTAAAATTGACAAGCTGAATAAAGGGGAATTGACTATTTATGAGGACGGTTTGGAGGAGTTGTTCCGTAAAAATGTCAAAGAAGGACGTCTGCGTTTTACGACAAGTATGAAAGAAGGGGTGGAAAACGCCGACTTGGTGTTGATTGCGGTCGGAACGCCGCCTCATCCGGTGACCAAGGAGGCGGATATGAAATATATTCACGCCGCGGCGACGGAACTGGCCGAGTTTTTAACGGGATACACGGTCGTGGCGACCAAGTCTACCGTGCCGGTCGGAACGGGCGACGATGTTGAAGGTTTGATTAGAAAGAAAAATCCTTCCGCTGATTTTGATGTCGTTTCTTTACCGGAATTTTTAAGAGAAGGATTTGCCATTCACGACTTTTTCAATCCGGACAGGATTATTGTCGGCGCCAATACGAAGAAGGCGGCGGACGTTATCCGGGAATTATACAAGCCTTTTGCGGAAAAAACGCATCTGTTGTTTGTCAAACGCCGTTCCAGCGAAACAATCAAGTACGCTTCCAACGCCTTTTTGGCAATGAAAATCCATTATATCAACGAAATGGCCGATTTTTGCGAAAAAGCCGGTGCCGATGTGTATGAAGTCGCCAAAGGCATGGGGTTGGACAGCCGCATCGGTCCGAAGTTTTTAAATCCGGGTCCCGGTTACGGCGGCAGCTGTTTCCCGAAGGACACTAACGCCATGGCTTTCATGGGGCGTAAAAATGGTGTTAACCTCAGTTTGATTGAAGCGGCTATTAAAGGAAACGATACGCGCAAAGAACAAATGGCAGAAAGAATTTTGGCTGCCGTTTCCGGTTTTGAAAATCCGAAAGTCGCTGTTTTGGGTCTGGCGTTTAAAGGCGGCACTGATGATTGTCGCGAAAGTCCGGCGATGCAGATTGTCCAGATTTTAATGAGAAAAGCGCCTTCTTTATATATTCGGGCGTATGACCCTAAAGCGATGGAAAATGCCAAAATATTGGTCGGGGACGCTTTGCATTACGCGCAAGATATGTACGAGGCGGCCGAAGGCGCTGATGTCCTGGTGATATTGACGGAATGGGAACAGTTTAAAGAGCTGGATTTAAAACGGGTTAAGCTGTTGATGAAAGGAAATAAAATCGTAGACTTGCGCAATCTGTTGGTTCCTGAAGAAGCGGCGGCGGCAGGTTTTGAATATCAGAGCATCGGTCGGTAGAAAAGGGGAAGAAAATGAAAACCATCCTTGTTATGGGCGGCGCCGGATACATTGGTTCCCATACTGTGAAGCATCTTTTGAAAAACGGCTATCAATGCGTCGTGGCGGATAATCTTGTTTACGGCCATCGGGAGGCTGTTCCTGAAAACGCCGTTTTCATGCAGGCGGATTTGATGGATAAGGAAAGTTTGAAAAAAGTTTTTGACTCTTTTGACATTGAGGCCGTCATTCATTTCGCAGCGTTCGCGTATGTGGGGGAATCTGTCGTTCATCCTCAAAAGTATTATATGAATAATGTCGTGGGGACTTTAAATCTTTTGGAGGCGATGAAGGAAGCGGGTGTGATGAAAATCGTGTTCTCCAGTACTTGCGCCACCTACGGAGAACCGCAATATACGCCGATTGATGAGGCGCATCCTCAAAATCCGATTAACCCTTATGGCCGGTCAAAGCTGATGATTGAACAGATTTTTCAAGACTATGCCAAGGCCTATGGTTTAAAGTACATTGCTTTAAGGTACTTTAACGCCGCCGGTTGTGACGGGGAAGGGGAAATCGGGGAAAGTCATACGCCGGAAACACACCTTATTCCTTTGATTTTAAAAGCGATAAAAGGCGAAAGGGAAGCTATTCAGGTTTTCGGAACGGATTATCCGACGAAGGACGGAACCTGTATTCGGGACTATATCCATGTGGAGGATTTGGCTTTGGCGCATAGGTTGGCCTTGGAAAAATTGGATGTGTTCAGCGGGTATTTGAATTTGGGAACGGGTATCGGTTCTTCGGTTAAAGAGATGATACAAGCCGCCGAGGAAGTCAGCGGCAGAACCTGTCCCGTTCGGTATGCCGAAAGGCGGGCGGGCGATCCGGCCGTTTTATTCGCGGACAACAAGAAGGCAAAAGAAATTTTGGGATGGTCGCCGGCATATACGGATATCAGGGAGATAATACGGACCGCCTGGAATTGGGAGCTGCATAAAAGGTACTAAATGACAAAATGTAAAAATGTAATCATCGGCTGCGGCCTGTCGGGGGCTGTTTTAGCCGAAAGGATAGCTACGACCCTGCAAGAAGAGGTTTTGGTTATTGACCGACGGGATCATATCGGCGGAAATGTGTTTGATTTCAAAGACTTGGAAACAAATATCACCGTTCATCGCTATGGACCTCATGTGTTTCATACTAATCATAAGGAAGTTTGGGATTATTTAAGCCGTTTTACCTCCTGGTACCGGTTTATGTACCGGGTCAAAGCGGTTATTGACGGGCAGGAAGTCGGCATTCCGTTTAATTTAGACAGCCTGTATCAGGTATTCCCGGAAAAAATGGCTGTCTGTTTGGAAGAAAAACTGTTGAACCGTTTCGGCTTTAACCGGAAAGTTCCTATTTTGGAATTGAGAAAAACTCAAGATAAGGATTTGGAGTTTTTAGCCGGGTATGTTTATGAAAAAGTGTTTTTGGGTTATACGACAAAGCAATGGGGCGTACGGCCGGAAGAACTGGAAGCTTCCGTCAGTGGACGGGTTCCCGTTTATATCGGCCGGGACAACCGTTATTTTCAAGATAAGTACCAGGCGATTCCCGAACAGGGTTATACGGAAATGGTGAAGAGGATGTTGGACAATCCTTTGATTGAGGTTTGTTTGAACACGGATTTTAAAAAGGTGAGGGACGATTTGTCCTATGACAGGCTTTTTTACAGCGGCGCGATTGACGAATATTTTGATTATGAGTTCGGAAACTTGCCGTATCGCAGTTTGGACATTGTTTTTAAAACTTATGACATGCCTTTTTACCAATCGGGTCCTCAGCTGAATTTTCCGGAAAACTATGACTATACCCGCAGTGTGGAATATAAATATTACCTGAATGAAAAATCGGAAAAAACGATTGTTTCGTATGAATATCCTTGTGCTTTTGAGCCGGAAAAAAACGAAAGGTATTATCCCGTTCCTTCCGAGGACAATAAAGCGCTTTATGAAAAATACCGGCAAAAGGCTTCCGGGTTAAAAAATGTATATTTTATCGGACGGTTGGGAGGTTACAAATATATTAACATGGATGAAGCTGTTGCCGGGGCTTTAAAGCTGTTTACGGAGGTTTTTTCTTCATGATTATAAAAAAAGTTCTTGTTAATTTTTTATGTTGTTTTATCCCTGTTAAAAAAATCAGAAAACAGGTACGGAAAAAATTTTTGAAGCGGAATAAAGTTTATGAAGAAGAAAAAAAGGTTTCTTCTGGGTTTGTATCTGCGCAGGCGTTTATAGATGATAATGTAGAAGTTGGAGAGTATTCTTATATCTGTCCAGGCAGTCGTGTTTTCTTTAATACTAGAATTGGTAAATTTTGTTCTATAGCTACGGATGTAACGATTGGAGCCTCTCTGCATCCTTTAAATTTTTTGTCAACTCACCCATTTCAATATTCTTCTTTTTATATGGGTAATGAAGTGAATATAGGTTTTAACACCTTTCCTGAAACAATCATAGAAAATGATGTATGGATTGGATGTCATGCCGTCATTAAATGCGGTGTCAGAATTGGTACGGGAGCCGTAATAGGGAGCGGTGCTGTTGTAACAAAAGATGTGCCGCCTTATGCCGTAATGGTTGGCATTCCGGCTAAGATATTGAAATACAGATTTAACGAAGAGACTATCAGACGGCTTTTAAAAACTGAATGGTGGAATCTTCCGAAGGAAAAATTAGAAAAGTTGCCTTTTTCGGAAATTGAAGAATGTCTGAAAATTTTAGAAAGCGGAGAATAAAAAATGAATATTAAAGTTTTTTTGAGCTATCATCGGCCTTTTACTTTATTTAAAAGCGATATATTAACACCTATCCATGTAGGAAGAGAGATTGCCCTTAGTGTTAACAAGGATATTGAAGAAAATCTTGATTTAAAATGGTTGTTGGAAAATATGATTGGAGATAACACAGGGGATAATATTTCTTCTTTAAATCGTAAGTTTTGTGAATTGACAGCACAATATTGGGCTTGGAAAAACATAAAACAAATGAAAGACATTGATTTCATTGGGTTTTGTCATTACAGGCGGCATTTTTTGTTAAATTCCGATTCTTCAGATTTTAATAATGATAAAGAAAATTATGTTGCCGGATGTCGTTTGTTTCATCAAATGGATGATAATTACTTAGAGGAAACGGGCTTTACCGACGATAATATACGACAAATTATGAAAAACTGTGATGTCTTAGCTTTTAAACCTTTGGATTTAAAAAAAGATTTATCGGATATAATGCCGAAAAATTTAACTCCCAGATTAAACTATGATTGGTATGAGGTTTTAGATGTCCGAGATTTTGATAAAGCGATAGAGATTTTAAAAGAAAAATATCCGGATTTTAGTTTGGCAGCAGATGAGTATATCAACGGACATATAATGTACGGATATAACATTTTTATTATGAGAAAAGATATTTTTATGGATTACAGTAAGTGGTTGTTTGATATTTTGTTTGAAACGGAAAAACACATAAACTGGGGTCAAAAAAATATTGATGCTTATCGCGTATTAGCAAATATAGCGGAACAGTTGTAT
>CASFRQ010000003.1 GCA_949296785.1 uncultured Alphaproteobacteria bacterium | reverse complement strand
TTTTCGTTAGAGAAAGGAGAAAGCCGGCGAAGGTATCATATTGTCTTTCTGGAACATCTATTTTTAAGCATTTTATCACTTTTTCCAGCGGCGTGTCTCCCCGGATGATCCAACAATCATCTGCTGTTTTACAGATAAAAGGGGAAGAGACGGGGGCTGTTTCATCGTTTTCTAATTCACCGACAAGTTCTTCCAATAAATCATTCATGGTTATCATGCCGCTGATACCACCATATTCATCTACAGCAATGGCAAAATGATTTCTATTTTTTTGCATTTGTAAAAATAAATCATTAATACGCATAGATTTCGGAATAAATTGAACGGGTTTGATGGCGTTTTTTAAGATGACACTTTTATCTTGATTTTTGTACTTTAGATAGTCTTTCAAGCTTAATGTACCTATAATATTATTTTTATTGTCTTTAAAAACAGGATAAACTGAATAGCGTGTCTTTACCATCTCTTCTTCCCATTTTACAAAGCTCTCTTCGGCATTTAAAAGATGCATTTGCATACGGTGCGTCATAATCTCGTCTACCTGTTTGTCGTCAAAATCAAAAATATTGTGAATCAATTCCTTTTCGGAGGAATCTATAGTACCACTTTGCGTACCGGCATCTACCATCGTTTTGATTTCTTCTTCGGTAACTGTTTCGTTTTTTTCTGAAGGATTGATACCAATTAAGCGTAATACAAGATTTGTTGATAAGCTTAAAAACCAGACAATAGGGGAGAAAATAACGGCGATGAAATAAATCGGATATGCCATCCATAAACCGATTTTTTCTTCATATTGCATGGCAATGCGTTTTGGAACTAACTCGCCGAGAATAAGCGTGACATAAGATAACACCATTGTAATACCAATAACCGCTAATACGTCTAATGTCGCCGGGGAAATTGTTACGCCTTGAACTACCAGCCAATTAACAACTCTGTCCGAAAAATTGTCCGCTGCAAAAGCACTTCCTAAAAAACCAGCTAAGGTAATGCCAATTTGAATGGTTGCCAAAAACTTTTCAGGCTGATTTGTCAGAGAAACAAGTAGCTTTGCACGTCTGCTACCATCTTCGGCCATTTTTTTTAGCTTAATTTCATTAATAGAAATAACGGCAATTTCTGCACAAGCAAATACTGCGTTTAAGATAATCAGACATAATTGCAATAAGAGTAATTCCGTTATGGAAAAATCGGACATATTTCCTCCGATGGATAAATTCGATTGATAAATTGAAAAACAAAAAACGATGAAACTATATCTGTTTTTTTTCGTCAGTTCAAATAAAATATGGAAAATCTTCTAAGAAATAACCTTTGTTTCTTTGATAATTATTTATTATTTCGGGCAGTTAGCAACTTATCCAAAAATATTTTTCCGAAAATTTATCTGAATGACGGTTAAAAATCAGAGAATTGATAAAAATAAAAACAAAGAATAAAAAAATGTTGGAAACAGACAAGATTTTTTGTATCCTCTTATTCATAGGAAAAAATTGAAAACAAGGGGGTATTTTGACAAATCAGGATGATATACCGGAAATTTTCCGTCGGAATGAAAAAATGAACAAGGCGGAGGATTCCGTTTCCGGTATGGGCGGCGAATATTTCGCGGCGATGAAGGTGGTTGAAGAACTGGCCGGCGCTTATGTGGAACAAACGGAAGAAGGGCTTCAAAACGCTTTGGCGTTAACGCAAAAGGCGGAACTTTCTTCGGGGTTGGAAAAAGAGCGGCTGATGAAAAAGGAAGTTTTCCGTCTTGTTCACGATATCAAAGGACAAGGGGCGACTTTCGGCTATCCTTTAATGACAGATATCGGCAATAAACTGTGTCGTTATATTGAAAGCAGGAATGAATTTACTCCCGAGGCTTTTGAAAGAGTGCGGCGACATCTTTGCCTGCTTCGGCGGATTTTGGAAAACAAAGTGACGGATGAAACCTCCGAAGAAGCGGGGAAAATCCTTGACGAGATGAAAGAAATTGAGACTTTAGGATAAATCAATCCGAATTGGTTAAAAAATAAGAGTAAGGGAAAATTCCATGAAGGAAGCGGATGAAAAATATCATATTTTGGTTGTTGATGACGACGACCGGCTGAGAAAATTGCTTTTTAAATACCTTAAAGACAATCATTTTGATGTTTCCGTTGCGCAAGACGCCGCACAGGCGCGTGAACAGATGAAGCGGTTTATCTTTGACCTTTTGATTGTGGATGTGATGATGCCTGTGGAAACAGGCGTGGCGTTTACTCAGTCTCTGCGTGCGCAAAACAACACGACGCCCGTTTTAATGTTGACGGCAATGGGGGCGATTGATGACCGTATTTCGGGGTTGGAAAGCGGAGCGGACGATTATTTGACAAAGCCGTTTGACCCTAAAGAACTGTTATTGAGGATACAAAGCATCCTTCGCCGGTCGGAACTGAAATCTCCTCAAAAAAAAGGAGTCCTAAAGTTTGGAGAGGTGGAATATCGTTTGGACAGGGGGGAATTGTTTCAAAACGGGGAATTGGTGGTGTTGACCAGCGTTGAAGCTGTCCTTTTGCGTTTTTTGGCTCAAAAGGCGGGGCAAGAGGTGTCCAGAGAAGAGCTAGGTGAATTAACGCACAATGATAACCTGCGGACGATTGATGTCCAGATTACCAGACTGCGCCGCAAACTGGAAAATGATGCGAAAGCGCCGCGCTACCTGCAAACGGTAAGAGGTAAAGGCTATATCCTTCTGCCGGATTAAAGATGATGGGATGAAAAGGGAAGATTGGAAACTGAAGCGGGGAAAATAATTCTGTAAAAGGGAAAACGCCCCTTTTTCTG
>CASFRQ010000002.1 GCA_949296785.1 uncultured Alphaproteobacteria bacterium | reverse complement strand
GATAAAGCCTCAATGAAAAAGCGGGGTTTATTGCCGAGGACGGCTTTTTTGTAAGTTTCCTGCTGCCTGTCAAACAATTCAAGGCACGGCATGGAAACCACCGCCGCCGAAAGGCCTTTTTCTTTCAAAAGCCCTTGTACCTGAACGGCCAAAGATACTTCCGAACCGGTGGCGATAAGGGTCAGCTGCCGTTCGTCCGCGGTTTGCCCCGTTGTTTCATCCTTTTTTGCCGCCGCGGAAATAACATAGCCGCCTTTCAGACATAGGTTTTCGTCGGCTGTTTTTCTCAATAAAGGCAGCGCTTGCCTTGAAAGGGCCAAAACGGACGGCCTGTCATTGGTTTTTAAGGCGATTTCCCAGCATTCGGCGGTTTCCACCGAATCGGCCGGCCGCATGACCAGAATACCCGGCATCGCGCGGACGGAGGCTAGTTGCTCTATCGGCTGATGCGTGGGGCCATCTTCCCCGACGCCGATGGAATCATGGGTCAGGACATAAATCACCTGCCGTTTCATCAGGGCGGACAGGCGCAACGCCGGCTTCAAATAATCCAAGAACGCCAGAAAAGTACCGCCGTAAGGGATAAATCCCCCTTCCAAAGAAAGGCCGTTCATGGCCGCGGCCATTGCATGTTCCCGGATGCCGTAGTGGATATAGTTGCCTTTATAATCGCTTGTCAAATCAACGCTGGCCTTGGTTTTTGTCAGGTTGGCGGGGCTGAGGTCCGCGCTGCCGCCGATAAGGTAGGGCATCAGAGGCACCAAAACCTCCAAGGCGTTTTGGGACGCTTTGCGCGTGGCGACAGGTTCCGGTTGGGATAAAAGGGAGGTTTTATACTCTTTAAAAGAGTATTCCCAATCCGTCGGAAATTTGTTGTTTTCCAACTCGTTAATGAAAAGCAGCCGTTCTTTTTCCGGCAAAGCGGAGAGTTCTTTTTCCCATGCCCGGACCAAAGTTTCCCCCTTTTCGCCAGCGGCGCGCCAAGCGGATAGAATGTCTTGCGGTATGTCAAACGCCTCGTGGGGCCAGTTGTAATATTCTCTGACGCCCTTGATTTCCTCCTCGCCCAAGGGCGAACCGTGGGAAGAGGCTTTACCCTCCTTGGTCGGGGCGCCTTTGGCGATAACGGTTTTACAGGAAATCAGGGTCGGACGGGAAGATTCTTTGGCTTGCAAAAGAGCGTTGAGGATTTCTTCCTCATTATGCCCGTCCACTTCCAAAGTGTTCCATCCGGAGGCTTTAAATCTCATAATTTGGTCGGTTTCGCAGGCGAGGGAAACGCCGCCGTCAATCGTAATACCGTTATTGTCCCACAGGACGATGAGTTTATTCAGCTTTAAATGCCCGGCCAGGGCCATGGCCTCTTGAGAAATGCCTTCCATCAAACATCCGTCCCCGACGGCGACATAGGTGTAATGGTCAATCAGGTTGCCGAAACGGGCATGCTGCATCCGTTCGGCCAAAGCCATCCCGACGGCGGTGGCCAATCCCTGGCCCAAAGGGCCGGTCGTGGTTTCAATTCCCGCCAACAGGCCGTATTCCGGATGTCCCGCCATTTTGGAATGTAATTGACGCAGGTTTTTTAAATCCTCCAAAGAGGCATCCTTATATCCCGTCAGATACAAAAGGCTGTACAACAACGGGGCGCCGTGCCCGGCGGACAGGACAAAGCGGTCTCTGTTCGGCCATTTGGGATGTTTGGCGCAAAAACGCAGGACTTTGGAAAAAAGGACGGTTGCCGCGTCCGAAAAACCCATCGTGATACCCGGATGTCCGGACTTGGCCTTTTGAATGGAATCTATGGAGAGGAAACGGACGGCGTTCGCCAGGTCTTTATGAGAAATCATCTGTACAAATCCTTTATCTTTGTTTATTTTTTACTGTAAATGTGCTTTCCATCTTATACGAGAAATGCGAAATGACCAAAGGAAATTTAAAAATTTATCTGCCGAAGGAAAGAGGCTTTTGCTTCGGCGTGAACCGCGCTTTGAAAATGTTGGAAGAGGCTGTCGGCCAAAGCCTCCCCGGCGAATCGGTTTATGTCTATCATCCGATTATCCATAACAAAGAAGTCATTCGTTCTTTTGAAAAAAAAGGCGTTGTGTTTGTGGATAAGGCGGAACAAGTCCCCGAAGGCGCCGTTCTTCTTTTTTCCGCGCACGGCGTCGGTAAAGAGGTGGAAAAAACAGCCACCCTTCGCCGGTTAAAAGTGATTGACGCCACCTGTCCTTTTGTTAAAAAGGTGCACTTGTGCGCCGAACGCTTGGAAAAGGAGGGCCGCGCCGTTTTTATCATCGGCAAGAAAGGCCATGACGAAGTTGTCGGGACAAAAGGCCGTTTATCCCCTTCTTGTCCCGTTTTTATCGTGGAGAAAAAAGAAGAGGTCGCCTTTTTACCTTTTGTGGATAAAGCGGGCTATGTGACGCAGACGACTCTGACCCCCGCCCAGACGAAAGAAATTGTCGCCGCTTTAAAAGAAAAATATCCTTTTCTTGAGCAGACGGAGAGTGACAATATTTGCCAAGCGACCTTGCAACGGCAACAAAACGCGGCGACCGTCGCCCCTTTTTGCGACGCGTTTTTTGTGATAGGGGACGAAAGTTCCTCCAATTCCGTGAAATTAAAGGATACCGCCTTGAAAGCCGGCGCGAAACAGGCTTTCCTGGTGGAAAACTTGAAGGGTTTTAAAAAGGTTTTCCTTCAAAACGCGCCTGAAAACACATCGGAAAACGCGCATATGTCGGAAAATGCGCCGGGGAGTTTTCCTTTGGTTAAGGAAGAGACGCGGACGGCGCTTTTTTCTTTTCCCGCGGAACAAAAGGTCAAGGACTCCGTAACTTCTTTAGGGTCGCCCAGATGTGAATCGGAATTTTCTTCCGTTCCTTTCGGTTCGTTTAAGCCTGCGCCGGTATCTTCTCTGACTTCTTCCGTTTTGGCGGAGTCGGATGAAAAAGGGTCCTTCGTTTCTCTTGCTTCCTCGGCAATATATGAAATAAAATCTGAAAAAGCCTTTCCTCCTATGTCGCCGGGACAAGAAGGGAAAGTTGCATCCAAGTGGGCGGGAAAAAGCATCGGGTTGATGACTTCCGCTTCCGCGCCGGAGGAAATTTTACGGGAAATTCTTTCTTTCCTGTCGGATGAATTTGCCGTGCAGATACGGGAAATTTCTTAAAAAAACAGACAAGAAGCGAAAATCCGATAAGAATTGCGGAAAAGTTTTTTTACGGTTTCGGCGGAAAGAAGGAGTGATGGTTTCGGACATCCTTTGAAAGGCGGTTTGTTTTATGCCTTCGCGTAAGGCAAATAAACTAGGTTGAAAGGCTGCCGGAGCAAGAAAAAACAAGCTTTCTTCATTATGAAACATCAGAATAACGGAATAACTGAAAATTTCCCTTTGAAAGGCGGCGGCTTTGTCCAAAGGCGGATAAATCCGAAAAAAAGTTTTTTGATTTTTGTCAATCGCCCGCTCTTTTTTTATAATGGGGTGACAGGTTAAAAATTAAGATGGGATGACAGGCGAAAAAAGACTTTTCCTTTCTTTATTCGCAGACTTCCGCCTATGTCTGCCCGTTATGGAAAAGAGTTTAAAAAGTCGCTTTGCTTTCGTTTGAGAAAAAAGGACATTTTTTATTTATCCCGAGAGGTGATTGTTCGGTTGGCCGATAAGAAAAAAATGAAAAAGATATCATTTTTATACTTGTTCCGAACGGGAAATCCTGTTTTCATTTCAAAAAAAAGGTTTCAGACGTTTTATTGTTCCCGCAGTTTGAAAAATAAAAAAACGGGCCGGCCGTAACTTCTTTGTT
>CASFRQ010000001.1 GCA_949296785.1 uncultured Alphaproteobacteria bacterium | reverse complement strand
GACTTAAGCACGGTTATGAGTGGCGGCGCTGTTTATAACGAAGGGACTTTTGTTCTTAATAATGCTGTTTCATTTTCGTCCAATAGGGCAGCTACCAGTGGTGGCGCTATTTATAACGGCAAGAAAAGTAATGGCGATGCTGCAAGCATTTCAATGAACACTGTCACATTTTCATCCAATCAGTCTAATGGAAATGGCGGAGGTGTTTATAACAGTGCAGCTTTTTCTGTTTCCGGAAATACAACCTTCTCAGGAAATACGGCGCAGCAAGGCGGGGCTTTGTTCAATACTGCCGAAGGTACGATTTCTTTAGGATCTAGTTCTACCGAAGCATTGTTCAGCGGTAATAGTGTGAGTAATAATGGCGGTGCCATTTATAATGAAGGGACTTTGACCATTGCAGGACGAGGGACGTTTTTAAGCAATTCTTCCAATGGCGAAGACGGCAGCGGCGGCGCTATCTATAATAATGTGACAACGGCCGGAATTGAGGGGTTGACTATTTCAAATATGGAATTTACTTCCAATACGGCCAGGTATGGCGGTGCCATTTTCAATCAGGCCGGCAAATTAGTTATCAGTGACGGCAATCCTCAATATAGTACAAGGTTTTCCAGTAACGGTCTGTCATCTTTTACTTCGGGCGAAACGTTAGGTGGTGCGATTTATAATTCAAATAACGGTGAGGTTGTTATCGGCCAGTATGTGGAATTTTCCGGAAATCAAGCTGGAAAGGGGATGGCCGTTTATAATTTAGGAACGCTTTCTATTAAAAATAATATAACATTTACGGCACATCAGAATGGTTCTTCTGTTATTTATAATGAAGGGACAGGTAAAATTTCTTTCATTACGGACGGAATTGTTACATTTTCTTCAAATTATTCCAATGCCAATGGGGGGGGAATTTATAACGCCGGTAATATTTCCGCTGCGGAAGGGGTTTCTTCTACTCTCAATTTTTCAAATAACGGTACTTATACGGCATCCGGTGGTGCCATATATAACTATACCCAAGGAGTTATGAACTTGGCGAGTGTCGTTTTGGATTCAAACTCTGCCGGACAGAGCGGAGCGACGAGTGTAGATACAAACGGTGGTGCTGTTTATAATATGTGGGATTTTTCGGCTCAAAAGATGACAGTATCTTCTAATGTTGCCTATGGATACGGCGGTGGTGTTTATAATACAAGGAACTTTACGATTTCCACAGATGGTTCCTCTTTTACATCCAATGTTGCTGATTTATCGGGTGGAGCTTTTTATAACGATGCGGGAGGGACGGCGACTGCCTCTTCCTTTATGAAGACGACCTTTTCCGCGAACCAGGCGAAAAACGGCAATGGCGGCGCCATTTATAATAATGACGGGAAAATTATATTTGATTCCATGGCGGATATTTCTTCGGCAACATTATCGGAAGCTCAGAAAAAGTCTGCTTCGGAGACGATTTTTGTCGGAAACTATGCCGCTTCTTCCGATGCGACTGTTTTGACGGCCGGTAATGGTGGTGCGATTTACAATTTGGATACCGTTGAGTTTTCAAAGTATGCGACTTTCTCTGAAAACCAAGCTACGCTGAATGGCGGCGCTATTGCGAATGTTGGAGGAAGTTTGACGATTGCCGAGTTGGGAACTTTTGAAAACAACAGTGCAGGGGCGGACAGTTCCAAAGGTGGAGCTATTTATAACACATATTCCAAAGAGGGACTGGTTGTTACGCACGGAACGGTGGTTATGGGAAGGACGACTTTTAAAAATAATATTTCTCAGGGAGCCGGTGGCGCTATTTATACGGATAGCGGAACCATGACTTTAGGAAATTCTCTTTTCCAGACGAACCAGGCGAAAAACGGCAATGGCGGCGCCATTTATATTTCCAATGCGACTGTTAACCTGGGGCCGGGGGCTATTTTCTACAATAACTCCGCGACCATGCTTGATCAGACGATGACAGCTTTGGGTGGTGCGATTTATATTTCCGGGCAAAAAACGGATGACAACGGAAATCTCGTGACTAATGACGAGGGCGCGCCGGAAAAAGGGACGACGGCTGTTTTGAATATGTCTACGGATGCTTCCGGATCAACGATTTTATTCCAAGGGAATAAAGCTTCCGGTGTTTCCAATGCGATTTATATGGGGGCATATTCCGAAGTGAACTTTACTCTGAATGACGGTGGCGTTTTACAGCTTTACGACCCGATTGTTTCCGCATCTAATTTTTATGATAGTATTGTTTCCTCACCCAATCTTGATGAGAATGGAGAAAAGCCTGACAATAATAAAAAGATTTCGTTCCTGAATACTTCGGGTGATATCGGAAGCATCACTATCGGCGCGGATATGAGCGGTTATACGGAAGATGTGGAGATTGCCGCCGGTAAGTTTACAATTAACGAGTCGGGCGTGTTCTTTAACGGTGATATTTCTTTGTCCGGATCGCAAGCGGTTTTTGAACTTCAGAATAACAAGATTGATTCCCTTGCGGTGAAGAGTTTGGATTTAAACGGAAACGAACTCCAGTTGAATTTGAACATTAACTTCATGACGGGACATATTGACCATTTCACCTTGCCGGAAACGGTGACGGTCGGAAG